>CAYSPQ010000276.1:0-3269 GCA_964432965.1 uncultured Desulfohalobiaceae bacterium | reverse complement strand
AGAGGATGAGGGAACGCATCAAAATGTACCACGACCTGGTCTCCAAAAACTTCATAGTGCGCAGCAGAATGGAGGAGATCGGAGACATTCCCCTTGAGACTTGCCGCAAGTACGGAGCCACCGGTCCTGTCCTCCGCGGCTCGGGCATGGGATACGATGTGCGCCGGGCAGAGCCATACTCCGTCTATGACCGCTTTGATTTCAACATTCCAGTACACCACGGCCGCGACGCCATGAGCCGCTATATGGTGCGGATGGAGGAGATCCTGGAGAGCATCAGGATAATCGAGCAGGCCTTGGACAGTCTTCCGGAGGGCGATCACGTGAATCGCAAAGCCCCCAAGCGTCCCAAGCCGCCTGCGGGTGAGGTATACTTCGCGGTGGAGGGGGGAAGAGGAAAGATAGGGGTGCACCTGGTAAGCGACGGCGGACGGAACCCTTATCGCCTCAAGCTGCGATCTCCAGGATTTTCCAATTTAAGCCTTTTTTCCGAGGTGGCAGAGGGCACTCTGATCGCTGACGCGATCTCTATTCTGGGTAGTTTGGACCTAGTAATCCCGGAAATTGACCGATGATGGAATTAATGATTATCCCCTGGCAATTCTTCGTAATTTTTGTGGGGCTTATCGGGGTTATGGCCTTTATTGCCCTGAACGCCCTGATACTGGTCTACCTTGACCGCAGGGTGGGCGGATACATCCAGAGGCGCTTGGGGCCCTACGAAGTTGGCCCCTACGGCGTTCTGCAGCCTATTGTCGACGGGCTGAAGCTGGTCGGCAAGCAGGTCTTCGCCCCCAGGGGAGCGGACAGGGCTCTATATTGGCTGGCTCCCATGATCTCCATCACACCGGCCATTGTCGTCTTTATTGCCATACCTTTCGGTCCCTATCTGCAGATAATCAACACAAACGTGGGCCTGATACTAATCCTGGCCTTTACCGGGATCAACGTCCTTGCCCTGTGCCTTGCCGGATGGGCCTCCCAGAACAAGTACTCCATGCTGGGAGCCGCACGCAACGTCGCCCAGAGCGTGGCCTACGAAATTCCCCTCTTGCTGTCCGTTCTACCAGTGATATTCATCACCAGCACCTTCAACCTGTTCGATATTGCCGCCTGGCAAGGCCCCTGGCCCTGGCAATGGTTCATAGCCTATCAGCCGCTAGCCTTCTTCATTTTCTTCATCAGCATCCTGGCGGAGACCAACCGTTCCCCCTTCGATCTGCCGGAGGGAGAAAGCGAGCTCACAGCCGGCTTTCATACGGACTATTCCGGAATGGCCTTCGCTTTGTTCTTCCTTGCGGAATATGCCTACATGGTGGTGGGAAGCTGCCTGTTGGCCATAATCTTCCTGGGCGGCTTTCAAGGTCCCATTGCTGAAGGGGCTTGGTGGTTCCTGGCCAAAGTCTACATCATCCTGCTGATAATGATCTGGATACGCTGGACCTTTCCCCGTCTCAGGTTCGATCAGCTCCTTAACGTATGCTGGAAATGGCTCATCCCCTTGGCCGTAATCAATCTCCTGGCAACTCTGGCGGTGCTTGCCCTATGATAGCAAAGACCTTTCGCGAAACGTTGGGAGGGCTCTACAGCCTTGTAGTTGGCCTTAGCGTTACTGGCACCAACTTGTTCCGACCCAAGGTAACCTATCGTTACCCCTGGGAGGCATCTACCCTGGAAGGCTTTCGGGGTCCAGTGGAGCTGGTTCCTTCCGAAGAGGACCCGCTCAAGCCCAAATGCAATGCGTGCGGCAACTGCGTGCGCATCTGCCCCACCTCCTGTCTCAGCATGAAGGCAACCAAGCCCAAGAAGAAGGAAGCCTCGGAGGAGGAATCCTCCTCGCAACAGTCGGACAGCGGGGAAAAGAAGGAGGCCAAGAAGGCAAAGCCGGAGCTGCAGTCCTTTTTTCTCGACTTCACCTACTGCTCGCAGTGCGGGCTCTGTGTACAGAACTGCCCTGTAAGCAGCCTCAGATTCTCCACGAAGGATGCATACCTGGCTGGATTTTCCCGCCAGGATTTCGTTTTCGACCTGTTGGCCAAGCTAAAAAGCCAGGCACAGCAAAAGGAGCAATAAATGGAAAGTCCGGAATACGCAAACCTGGCCTGGGCTCTGCTTTTCGGACACGTGGTCCTTATTGTGATAGGCGCCTTTATCACCATCCTGTCCGAAAGCCTGGTTAGGGCCTTAGTGGGACTGATAATGACCCTGTTCGGAGTAGCCGGCCTGTTCTTTCTCATGGCCGCTCCCTTTATCGCCCTTATGCAACTGCTCATTTACGTAGGCGCGGTAAGTGTTCTCATCTTTTTCGCTATTATGCTCACCAGTTCTTGGCCGGGGGGAGACGAAAGCGAGAAGAAACCGCGTAGAAGGGTCTTTTTTGCCTCGCTGGCGGGTCTTGCCCCTGCTGTGTTTCTATCCATAGCCGCCATAAGCACGGCCCCGCCCTCCTTTCTTGTTCCGGAAGAGACCGAGGTCAGGGAATTGGGGCGCTTTCTCATGGAACCCTTTATCGTGCCCTTTGAGCTTATTTCTCTGCTCTTGACCGTGGCCATGGCCGGCGCGGTCATTTTGGGACTGGAGTGGAGGAGGAGAAGAAAATGAGCGTAATGACCGTATATCACTTGGTGGCCATTTTCCTGCTGGCATTGGGTATCTTCGGCATTGTCTACCGCAGGACCTTGGTGGGAATTGTCCTAAGCATAGAACTCATTTTAAACGGAGCCGGGCTGAGCATTATGGCCTCAGCACAGCTTACTCCCACTCCGAACGAGCTGGGCCAAGTAGGCGCGCTGCTGGTCATGGGCATAGCTGCGGCTGAAGCCACATTGCTTCTGGCTATCTTTCTAGTTGTCTATAATCGATTCCAGGATGTGGATGCTGGCAAGCTGGTTACCATGAAAGGTTAACGGTTTCCCGTGGTTTTAGGACATATGTTTTTCCTCTAGCCCTAGCGACGATATTATGATGCCTGCAATTCTTCTTCAATCCATCGCAGTACCGGCAGTGGTAGCTTTAGTCATCTTCTTGTTCAGATTCCGTCTGGGCATGAAAGCAGGATGGCTAGCAGTGTTGAGTCTCGCCTACACTACTATTCTTCTCATTACAGCCTTAGTCAAGATTTACCATGGCTCTGCTATAATTGAGGAGTACCAGCTGATCGCAGATCCGGATATTCGCATAACCCTCTTGGCAGATGGCTTGAGCAGTACTGTAGCCCTTATTGCCAATCTGCTTTCCCTCTCCCTCTGTACCTATTCCATCAAATATGT
>CAYSPQ010000275.1:0-3270 GCA_964432965.1 uncultured Desulfohalobiaceae bacterium | reverse complement strand
ATGCAATTGATAAGATCAACGAGTTGGGAGGGCGTGTGATTTCTGTCTGTGACTCCTCCGCCACAGTGCTCGACAATGAGGGCATCGACAGCGACAAGTGCAACTACGTCAAGGAACTAAAGAATGTGCGACGGTGTCAGATCCAGGAGTATTCCGAAAAGTATCCAGCGGAATGCTATCTGGAAAAGAATGTTTGGGATGTTATCAGAGAGAACAACATAAAAGTGGATATAGCCCTCCCCTGTGCCACAGAGAACGAAATCAACGAGCAAAACGCCCAGGCCCTTATAGAAAATGGCTGTTACTGCATTGCGGAAGGTGCCAATATGCCCTCTACCCCGGAAGCGGTGCGTGTTTATCGGGAGAAGGGCATCCTCTATGGCCCGGGGAAGGCCGCGAATGCCGGAGGAGTTGTCACCTCGGGCCTGGAGATGAGCCAGAACAGCTTGAAAATGCCGTGGAATCGCGAGGAGATCGATCAACGGCTTCGGCAGATCATGAAGAGCATCCACAAATCATGTCTGGACACTTCCGAGATTTACGGGAGAAAGGGAGATTACGTGACCGGGGCCAATATCGCCGGATTTGTCAAGGTTGCCCGGGCTATGACCGCTTTTGGCGCGGTCTAGTTATGCGGAGTTGCCAAGGCATATCAATCTTTAGACCATGTAACACGCTGCTTTCCGCTCCAACATGTCCGAGAGTAGAAAAATGTTCATGGAGCGGGTGTCAATGATCTTTATGACTCTGTCATAGGGTGGTTCCGTGCTGACCACCGAGTTAAGGATGTTTTCCTGCCTGGAGATCCATTCCGTGTTGAAGGTCACGGAGGGTTTTTCCGGGTAAACCGCTATATAGAAAATCTGGGCCTCGATTAGATCCTGAAAGAAGTGGCTTCCGTAAGAGAGGTCCGGAACCAGGCTCCCGTCCTGGTAGCTTATCTCCCCGATGGCCGAAAAATTGTTTATCTCGGAAAAGGTAGCCGGAACACCCATTTCCGGAGAATGGGTCCCCCAGCGTCCCGGTCCCAGGATAAGGGAGGGCATGATTTGCATTTGGGGCAAGTTTTTGTTGATCCTTCCCACCAGGCGGGCCACAGAGTGACGCTGGGAGGGAGAAAGGGAAATATAGGCCGCGGGGTCTATATAGATGATGCTGTACAAGGGTTGGGACACATTACCTCCCACAAAGTCGCCCCCTGTCCTTATGATCAGCTTGTCCTCGTCTATTTGCTCCGGGATCTTAACGCTCTTTCCGGTGCCGGCTGTTTGGAAGGGGCGGCACTGGAGCAGGTTGATCAGGATTTGACCACTTTGGTTGAAGTTTACCGTATATTCGATGTCCACCGGGCATTCGTAAACTTGCTCTAGGCAATTCAGCATCATTTTCATTATATCGGCAAACGGGGTCTCGGTTAAGAAGTTGTCAAAGGTTAGCACCCACATTTGCTTTTCCGGACGGCCCAATTCCCTGAGTGCTTCTTCGGCGTCCCAATCCCGTATGCCGGCCAGCTCCAGGTCGATTTCCGGGATTTTGTCCTTCAATTCGGCTAGCGGATAAGTAATAAACCTGTTCTCGTCCAGTTTGAGGAGATCCACGTAACGCTGGGAAAACTGCCGCAGATGTTCCATGTCTGATTTTGGCTTGGCCAGGGGCTGATCCAGTGCGACTATGCGAGGATAATCCTTTTCCACTCGATTGACCGCACGGGTTCCCAGCCCGTAGACCAGTCGAAGGAACCCTGCCCTTTCCTCCATGCCTTTTCTCCAGATGAAGGGATTGCGGGAAAGCCCCACACCCGCGAATTCCGGAAAAAAGCAGTTTTCATGATAGGATCCGGAGACACGCTGCACCAGCAATGCCATCTGCTCGTCGCTACGATCCAGCCCCCGTTGACGGCGATAGATGAGAGCGTCCTCGTTCATGGTGGAGGCAAAGATGCGTTTTACTGCCTCTTCGAAGTTTTTATACCGTTCCTCTGGAGATCCTTGATTGACGCAAAAGAAGCTTTCGTATTTTCCTGCGAAAGCACTGCCAAAGGCGTCCTCCAATAGAGAGCTGGATCTTACTATGATCGGGGATTGCCCGTAATACTCCAGCATGAGCTGAAACTGTTCCCGAATTTCCTCCGGAAACTCACCGTGCAGCATTTTCTCCTTGAGTTCTGCCCCGCTGGAAAAATAACCCTCCCTCGTCTTGTGGGACATGAACAACTTCCACCACCCGTTTTGCACTATATAGGAGTAGAATACATCCGATCCTATATAGAAGGAGTCGTGGCTTTCCAGGGTTCGACCCGCATCAAAGGGTGCTTCGCTTTGAAGGATCTTTCTGGCAAGCAGCATGCCCAGTGACTTTCCCCCTATATAGCCGGTTCCTATCAGGCGCTTCTTGATTTCCAGCAGATCCTCGAGCTCCAGGTATTTTCTAACCAGGGGAATGATTCGGCTGTCCCGGGAGAGCAAAAGCCGGCTAAGCCTCTCCACCATGTCCAGCTTTTCTCCTGCCGAGGCACTCGAGCGACGCAGATCCTCCGCTTCGATGAACAGTCTGTCCCAGTAATCAAGATGGCGATGGGCGCGAACGGAATGCCGGTCGAACAAACGGGAAAACATTTCCGTGGCTTCCACGGAATTGATGACAGGCTCAAGCTTTCCCCTTTTCTGTATATGGGGGAAAAACATGGTGGGTGAATATCGGTGCTGTACTTTTATGGGGTGGATGCAGATGCGTGATTGGTAGGTATAGACATCGATCAATACCTGGGTGGTTTCCCGGATGCGAGCAATCGCCTTGAACGAGTGGTGATCGCGCAACATACCGAAGTAGGCGATGCTGTTGAGCTCATAAAGATAGGGACAAGTAATGAAAAACAGGTCTCCAATCATCAAATCCGTGGCCCAGACCTTCAGAAGATCGGAGAGCATGTCGAAAACGTAGAAAACGTTTCGACCTTCCCGGGTAAGGATATCGTGTACTTCCGTGGAAAAGGATTCGAATCCGCTTTCGGTTTTCAGCCTGTAGGTGACAATGTTTTCCCTGTCTTCCAGAATGGGCATGTGATGGGCAAAACGAATGTAAACGACCCTTTCTCCGGCAGCAGCCGCGTTTGCGGTAAATTTCGCAGCCAGTCGCTGGTAGTCGTCTAGGCTGTCCACTTGCCACACGACATTGTCGCCCCTGCGTAAATAGTCGATGATGGCATCCAGGCTCTCCCAGCCTGTGCTCACGCGGGAAGGATGGGACATGAGAAGTACCTGACCATGTATA
>CAYSPQ010000274.1:0-3280 GCA_964432965.1 uncultured Desulfohalobiaceae bacterium | reverse complement strand
TCCTGTTTTCAAGGATTGTCTCTGACCTCTGCCCTCTCTCCGGCTACTGGGCCCGCTCCTCCTCGGAAAATATGCGCTTGGTGCAGCCGTCTCTGGCGTAGCAGGAATCGCAATCACCCCTATAGGGAAGCTCGGTTACCAGTCCGAAGCTCACATCCAGGTAGCCCCCGGGCTGAAAGGCAAGGCCCAACCGGGAAAGAGAGCGGTCCAAAAGCCCGTTCGGCTGGGGCACAGGGGCGCAACCCTTTTCCGCGCTTTCCGGAAGGACCTCGAAGAGGGAGGCCAGGATCATGGACTGGGCGATCATCTCCAGGCGTTCCGCCCTGTCCCTATCCTCGGCTCTGGCCTTTTCCAGCTCCCGGTCGAAGGGTCGGTCCAGGTAGATTACCAGGTAGCCGCTGTCAGGCTCTCCCAGCCGGTAGCCCCGCAAGAGGTCGTAGATCCGGTGCCATTCCCTCTGCAGAACTTGGGCAGTTTCTCCGTCGATGCGCTTCATTCCGGAGAGCAGCATAAAGGTCTCCAGGTCGAAAAATGGAGTTATTTTCAAGGGTGTGGCTTGCATCTGGTCCAAGTCTCCTTCTCCTTGCAGAACCGAGCGGGATTCTTTCTCCTGCCGGTCCATCATTTCTGGACTCGTTCTTGCCTTCATGATGATCGGCAAAAACAGCCTGGGGATTCTTTCTTACATGACAGCGGGCCTGTTTCCGGCATGCAGGCTATGTATTGCCTTGACCGCAAGCTGACCGGGCAAGGCTGCTATTCGGAAGGGGGGAAGAAGATTTCCCTGAACCACGGGGGAACCCTTTTCGGTTTACCCTGGCCATCGACAAAGGCGTGGTGAGTCCAACCCTCGGAGATCTTCCTGTACTCCAGGTTGCGGTTTATCACCTCGTAGTCGAAGCGAATGGAGGCCCTTCCCCATTGGCCTATCTCCACCCGGACATCGATGAGCTGGTCGAATCGGGCGGGCTGGTGATAGTGGCAATACGTCTCGTTAACCGGCAGATACAAGCCCTGCTCTTCGATCTCCGAGTAGCTGAGCCCGTGGTCCAGAAGGATCTTGTTCCGGGCCTTTTCGAACCAGTGAAAGTAGTTGGCGTAGTAGACCACGCCCATGGCATCGGTCTCTCCATAGGACACGCGGTGGGACCAGACGCTTGCGGGGATGCGCGGCTCCTGCTGCTCGCTCATGCAGTAGCCTCCTTTTTGGTCAGGATCCAGGGCAATAGCTCCGTTCCTTCCAAAAAGGGCCAGTGGGATCTGCCGGCCTCTTCCTCGCTGAAGCTGCTCGTTCCCTGGACCGGTGCCAGAGGATCGTAGAAAAGGAAGGGAACCGGATCCCGGGAATGGGTGCGAAGGGAGAGGGGAGTCAAGTGGTCGCAGGCCACGAGGCAGCCTATTCCATGTTGTTCCAGGAAGGGCAGAAGCTCTCCCAGGATCTCCCGGTCAAAGCGCTCTATACAGCGAATCTTGTCCCCAGTGGCTCCGGCATGGCTGCATTCGTCCGGACCCTCCAGATGCAGGTATACGAAATCTCCTCTCTGCAGGAAGTCGCGGGCCGCAGCAGCCTTGCCCAGGTAGTCAGTGTCCATGCGTCCGGTTGCCCCGGGGACCTCCAGCAGCTCCAGACCAGCGGAGCGGCCCAGTCCCTTGATGAGGTCCACCGCGGATATTACAGCCCCGGAAAGTCCGTAGACCTCCCGTAAGGAGGGCAGCCGCAGGGGGGCTCCCTGTCCCCAGAGCCACACAGCGTTCGCCCCGCCCACATCCTGGTTCTTCAACAGCTCGAATGCGCGGTGCATCAGCTCCTGCAGGACAGGGCTGCGGCTGTACTCCAGCAGGTCCGAGGCAAGCTCCTGTTCAAGAATGTCGTGGGGCGGACGTATTCTGAGCCCTGCCTCCAGGGCGGTAGTTCCGCCCCTCTGGATCAGCAGATGCCTGTACTGCACTCCGGGCACCAGGGAGATTCCGTGTTCGCCGGGGATCTGCCCGGCCAGGCGCTGCAGGAACTCCCGCGCCTTGTCCGTATCTATATGGCCTCCGCTGTGATCCAGCATTAGCCCCTCGGGGCCGAAGCTGCTCACAGTGCACAGGTTGAGGCGGAAGATCAGGTCCTCGCTCTCGGTGTTCAGCCCCTGGGCCTGGGCCTCTATGGGCCCCCTGCCGGTATGATAAGTTGCCGGATCAAAGCCCAGAAGGGACATATTGGCTATGTCCGATCCCGGGGGTTGGCCGGGAGGTATGGTCCTACATCTGCCCAGGCGCGACTTGCGGGCCAGCAGATCCATGTGGGGAGTGTGGGCGGCTTGCAGGGGGGTGAGCCCCTCGAGCTCCTCCAGGGGATAATCTCCCATACCGTCCGGGATAAGGAAAAGGAGCTTGTTTTGCATCCTACAGCATCCGGAAGTGTTTGGCCGGCGCTCTGACGAAGCTAAGGCTCTCCATCTCGCGCAGGGCGTTTTGCACGTCCTGCAACTGAGCCGCATGGGTCAAAAATACCACGGGCACTGCCTCGGGGCTGGCTTCCTGCTTTTGTACCACCTGAGCGATGCTGATGTTGTGCTCTCCCATGATGCCGGAGAGGATGGACAGAACTCCAGGGCGATCCTGGACGGTGAAGCGGAAGTAGTGCTTGCAAACCGTGAGCTCCGGGGAGAGCATGTTGGCCGGTTCCAGCTCGCCGCCCACGAAGCCGGTGTTGTTGTAGTTGTCCCGGTCCGCCACCAGATCCATGATGTCCGCCAGCACCGCGCTGGCTGTGGGCAGATCCCCGGCTCCCTGCCCGTAAAGCATTATGGGGCCCACGGCGTTGCCTTCGATCAGGACCGCGTTGAAGGGGCCTTCCACCTTGGCCAGCATGTCCTCTTCCGGGACCAGGGCGGGGAAGACACCGGCCTGCAGGGATCCGGAGCGATCCTTGACCTGGGCCAGCAGCTTGATCCGGTAGCCGAATTGTCTGGCCCTGTGGATATCATAGGCATCCACGTCCCGGATACCGTAAACCGGCAGTTGGGCGTAGGGGTAATCCTGACCGTAGGCCAGGCGGATGAGAAGGGTCAGTTTGTGCGCGGCATCAAAGCCGTCCACGTCCAGGGTGGGATCCGCCTCCGCGTATCCCAGTTCCTGGGCCTGGGACAGGGCCTGCTCAAAGGAGATTCCCCTGTCCGTCATCTCGGAAAGGATGTAGTTTCCGGTTCCGTTGAGTATGGCGGTCAGTGACTTGATCCGGTTCCCGGCCAGGCTTTCCTTGAGGGTTTTGATGATGGGAATGCCTCCGGCG
>CAYSPQ010000273.1:0-3289 GCA_964432965.1 uncultured Desulfohalobiaceae bacterium | reverse complement strand
TCAAATAGGCCTTGGTCAGCATGCTCTCCATTTGCCTGGGCGTGAGATGATCATTTCTCACCACGGAGTGCAAGCCGTCGAAATAGGACCAATCCCTGGGCAGGATGCGTTCTTTTACCTCCTCGTAGAGCCTGGTGCCCGGGTAGGGAGTCAGCAGGGAGAACTGAGCCAGCTTGGTCCCCAATCGCTTGGCATAGCTGATGGTTTGCTTCATCATTTCCTTTGTCTCCCGGGGGTCTCCCAGGAGGAACCCCCCGAAGACGCTTATTCCGTGCTTTTGGAGCCTGCGCACCGCGTTTTCCGCGTCCTCGGAGGTGGCCTTCTTCCCGTACCCGTTTAACAGCTCCTCGTGCGGGGTCTCCACTCCCAGAAAGATCTGCTTGTTCCCCGCCTCAGCCAAGGCCTCCACCATATCTTCCCTCTCGTTGACCGTATTAACCCGGGAAGGACACCACCAGTAAATATCCAGGTCCCTTTTCCCTATCAGTTCACATATCCGTATGGCCCGATCCGGGTCCAGGGTGAAGTTGTCGTCCATGAACAGTATCGCCCCATAGCCGTACCTTCGATGCAGGAATTCCATCTCCTCCACTATGGCCTCTGGCTCCCGGGGGCGCCAGCGCACTCCGAACTGTTCGGATGCGGAGCAGAAGGAACAGTTGAAAGGGCACCCCCTGCTGGATACCATGGTAGTGCCCAGGCACCTGTTCACGGTAGTCCGATAGGAGGTCATGGGCAGCAGATCCCTGGAGGGCAGGGGTATCTCGTTGATGTCCATGAACTGCGCCGCAGCATTGTGCACCACTTCCCCGTTGTCGCGACAGCTCACTCCGGGAATTCCCGCTCCGTTCCCCCCTCGGGAGAGATCGTCCACCAGCATCCGGAAGCTGGCCTCCCCCTCGCCTCGGATCACATAGTCCAGGGGGGAGCTACGCAGGCTTTCCTCCGGGGTGCAGGTAACATGCGGACCTCCCATGGCCACGGGAACGCCCTGCTCCCTGACCCTGCGAGCAATCTTCAGGGCCTCGGTATGCCGCGGCGTATCCCCGGAAATCCCCACCAGGTGGAAATCCTTGGCCTGATCCAGATAGGACCGCGATTGCAGGTTGAGATCCAGAATGCTTACCCTGTGGCCATCCTGCCTTATGGCGGAGGCAACATAGGCTACCCCCAGCGGGGGCATATCCACTCTAGCCTTGGAATAACCTTCGAGAAAAGGAGGATGTATCAACAGTACATCCATTCCTCACTCCTTTGCCGAGCTTGAAGAGATCTTGCACTTCCTTGCTTGAGCCGAAAGCGCGAGATTGCAGCCTTGCGTTAGAATTTATGAATACAATAAAAGATATAAAAGCCTATCCACAATAAAGTCAAGCTCGCCACATTTTTGGAGTATAACGCTTATCCCACATTTGCGGCAATAAGCAGCCCCATGTTCGTACAGAACTTGCCTTGCCGGATAAATTTGGCATTGCCGGAAAACTGCTCAACCTGTTGAGCTTGATTGAAAACTGCTCTCAGCTCCAGCCCCCTTTTTCTGCCCGGACACAAGTGGGAAGGTTGGAAGGTGGAAAGTAGGAAGGTGAGAAGATGGGACATTCTTTTCACTTGTGACTTTCCTACCTTTAACCTTCGCACTTTCAAACCTTTAACCTTCGTACTCTCACCTTCGCACCTTCACACCTTCGAACTTTCGCACTTTCGCACTTTCCTACTTTTCCACGACGAACGACGAACGAAGAACGAAGAACCCGCAAGGCGAACGAAGAATTGAAAGATCTTCAAACTCCTGTTAGATAATTTGCATCCGTAAAGTCCTGCTTTCGGTTGCAGGCTCCCTTCTGCTAACCGATAACCGATAACTGATAACCGATAACCCTTGAGCCCGGGAGGATTTGAGTCATGAAAGCAAAAATCGCCTTGACCGCAGGACTGCTGTGCTTGATTCTGCTGCCCTTGTCCGCTTCTGCCCAGGAGCAGTTCAACCTCACCCTGGCCACCTTCTGGCCGGCTACCGACTTTCAGGTGCAGGAAGGGCACGAGCGCTGGATAGAGGAGGTGGAGAAAAGGACCGAGGGCAGGGTTCAAATCAACATGCAGGCTGGAGAGGCCCTTTTGGGCGCCTCTGAGATCTACGGCGGAGTTGCCGATGGGGTTGCGGACATAGGAAGCACCTGCCCCGCCTACACCCCGGGAGAGTTCCCCTTGATGGCAGCCTTTGAGCTGCCCGGTTACAGGAACGCAAATGCGGCGGCAGCCTCCCTGACCGTAAACGAGGGTTACAAGAGGATAAAGCAGGAGCTGGGGGTGGACGAATTCGAGGAGGTCAAGCCCCTGTTCTTCTGGGCCACCGGACCGGGGGACATCATGAGCAAAGAGCCGGTACATTCCCTGGAGGATCTGCAGGGAATGTCCATAAGGGCGGTAGGTGCGACTGTGCCGCCTCTGGAAAGATTGGGCGCCGACCCCACCGGAATGCCCATGTCCGAGTCCTATCAGGCCCTGTCCCAGGGCATAGTGGACGGCATCCTGGCCCCCAACGACGTGCTGAAAGGCTTTCGCCTGGCGGAAGTCGTGGATTACGCCACCCCCACCCGGATCTACAACATCGTGTTCATGAAGGTGATGAACAAGGACACCTGGAATTCCCTGCCTCCGGACATCCAGGAGGTCTTTGAGGAGCTGAACCACGAGTTCGCCTACAGGTACGGCAAGCTGAGAGCAGAGCACACCCGCCTGGGCCTGCAGTTCGCCAAGCAGGAGCATGGCCTGGAGGTTGTCGAGCTCTCCCCGGAGGAGCGGGCAAGGTGGCAGGAAAGGACGGAGCCCGTGGTTGAGGACTGGATAGAGGAGACCGAGGAAAAAGACCTGCCCGGCAGAGAGGCGGTCCGGATAATCAGGGAGCTGGATGAGAAGTATTCCCTGTACTTCGGGGAATACTAGAGTATGAGCGGAGTATGCCCACGCCTCGATGGAGCGGCAGCGCCGCTCCATCGAGGCGTTTACGCGCCAACCCTGCAACCACCCTGTTCAGGTAGTAACACCCATGACGCGCATAATGGATAAAGGGGAGGATCTCGTCTCCCGCCTGGCTCGCCGCGTGGCCCAAGCCAGCCAGGTGGCCCTGTTCCTGATTGCAGCCCTCATCCTCGCCAATATAATAAAGCGGATCTGGTGGGCCCCCATCCTGGGCACCTACGAAATGGTGGAAATCCTGGGGGCGGTCACTTTCTCCCTGGGGCTGCGTACTGCTCCATCACCCGCAGCCATGTCGTGGTGGGGGTGGTGG
>CAYSPQ010000272.1:0-3291 GCA_964432965.1 uncultured Desulfohalobiaceae bacterium | reverse complement strand
GATCGAATCATCCTTTTTGTTGTTTTTTGCCAACCGCCAAGCCGCCATGAACACTCAGACGCCCAAGGGAAGAATTGAAGTTTTTGTCTAACCGCCAAGGCGCAAAGACTCCGCCAAGGGAAGAATCACATTCCATGCCGCTTAGCGGCATGGAACAGGATTTTCGCTTCGCGGCTACTTTGTGCACTTTGTGACTTCGTGGTTAGAATTTCTTCTTTGCGCTCTTCACGCCTTCGTGGTTTAATTTTCCCTTCGTGGTCTCTTTATGCTCTTCGTGCCTTCGTGGTTGAGTTATGCCTACACTCAACGCAGATCATACTCCATGGGAATGCGCAAAGAGAGCCCGAAGTCCTGATCATCATTGGTCAACCCTGTGCTCAGCCCCACGATAATAGAACGCTCCGGTGTTATCCTCCAGGAGGTGGACAGACTGAGGCTGGATGAAACTGAATCCGCTCCGGAAGTAGTTGTTCCGTCTGCCCAGTGGTAGTCAGTGGCAAAGCTGTAGCTGTAGGAGTAGCTAAGGGAGAGGGAAGTCCTGTAGGAAAGAGCGTACCCGAAGCCTATGTTGGCACTTATCGCTTCTCCGGGGTCCACCTTCTCCAGGATGCCTTGACGCCTTCTCTGCCCGATGCCGTCCCTGCTGAAGCTATGGTTATAGGTGAGCCCGCCGAAAACATTCACCGGATCCAGGGACTGGGAGAGGGAGACCCCGGTGGAGAGGCTGTACAGTCCACTGCCCGTGCTCAGATCCTGGGCCGGATCCATGTCGTACTGCCCCCTGCCTGTGGGCAGGCTGAGATTCAAGTTGAATATCGGAGCCGGCCAGCGATTGCCCACTTTCCAGGGCTGATACTTGCTCCCCAGGGAGATGTCCCCGATATTGGTCACATCCCTTTGCCTTTCCGTTCCCACCTGGTCGTACTTGTAGACAAAGGGCAGGCTTGCGGTCACGGTGAGGTTTTCCCGTATGGCGTTCTCCACGGAAATGCTGTGGGTTAGATTGTGCTGAGCCTGGTACTCCACTTCACGCTGCTGCCGGATCATGTCCGAAGAATAGTAGGAATAGCTAACGTTCAGATCCAGGCTGAGCAAGCCCTCCTGCAGCAGGGTGTACTCCCTACCCGCAGCTTCCAGTATCTCCTCCTCCTCGTCTCTTTCCTCCTCTTCGGTCATGCGCAGCTCCTCGCGCGCCTCCGCCTCCCTTTCCAGCTGCTCCACCTTCTCCCGCAGCTCCCGCAACTCCTGGTATATCTCCGCCTCATCCTCTATCTCTGGAGCATCTTCCGGCATTTCCGGCTCCTCCGGTTCTTCGGGCTCTGTCGGCTCTTCTTCCTCCGCCAGGCCCGGACCCGCCTCCTGCTCCTCATCCTGGCCTCCCAGAGCGGGACCGTCCTCGGATTGCTCCTCCTGCTCCGCTTCCTCACCTCCCAGAGCGGGGCCCTCCTCGGGCTGGGTCTCCTCCTGCTGAGCCAGGGAAGGTCCGGCTGCATCCTCCGCACACACCGAGCCCACGGGAACAAGCACCCAGCCTATCGCAACGAAAAAGCAGAACAGTACAGCTTTTCTGAACAACCGAAGACTTCCTTACTGTTTTGGATGAACTGGCAGCGGAGAACAATCAGCGCCTATAAGGCATTCCCTCCTGCTCAAGCCACTTGTGCTCGCGGATGGGAGGGACGCTGAGACGGGTGGCTTCCGGCGGGAAGAGAAACCACCGCACCTCGTCCGTGGTGATGTAGACCAGATCTTCCCGGGTAAGCTCCAGAAGGCTGAGAGTGTGCCTTTCATTGGGATCGATCATGAACAGCACCTGGTCGTACCACATGTCCTGGAAGGCTTCCTTGGTGTAGATGGAATGACCAATCCAGGGATCGGCCAGGAAGACCCTGCCGTCGTGCATGCCCCTATAAACCACGAAATGCTGATATCCGAAAAGCTCTATGGGCAGAACAACCGGAACATCCAGCTCCTCCAGGTGATGCATTTCCGCCCGGAAACCCTCGCCCTCGTAGCCCAGGGCGTCCACGAAGCGCTTCATGTCCAGCATGGAAAAGGCGCGCCTCTGTTGTATGGCATCCACGTCCCCATAGGTAAAAAGCCCGTGAATGACCTGCTCCTCGGAGAAGTTCTCCCCCAGGTGATAGTTGAGCAGGGTGGCCAGAGCTGCAGCCCCGCAGCTGTAGTCCAGCTCCTGCATCACCAGGTGCCGCTCCTTGATCTCTTCCGCGGATTCCATGTAGGTGTTCACCATTACCCTCTCCTCCGCGTCCAGAACCGCGTAGCTGTGCTCCTCCGGATGCTCGTGCAGGGGCTGAAACCCGGCTATCAAGGCAGTGCCCAAAAGGAAGGCCACAATTACATGCATGGGCGAAACCTCTGCTCAGGAGAGATTCTTTTTAGTTGACCATTTTCAACTGCAAATTCTATTCCACTGACGCACGGACGGTGGGCGGGGACGGTGGAAAGTGAAAGGTGTAAAGATGGGAAGAAGAGCTGCAGGGATCAAAGAGGTCAAGGGGCTTGGAGGGGTATATTGTAATTGGATAGGTGGCTAACATTGTAGTCGGGCACATTTGCTGCTACTCTATACAATTGATTGGCTAGGCCCCGGGAAAATGCTCCTTGGGGATACAGACATTGCTACCTACTCTATAGGGGTTTCCCAACATCCGATTCCTCGGTATCCATTCTTCCATTCGCAACTTTTTCCCACCTCAATTGAGCGGTTCCATCATGTGTCTTCTTGGGGGGCTACGCCCCAAAACCCCGATTGCCGCGACTTACATCAAGGCTTGTAAAGAAAGCCTTTATCACCCAATGGGTGTCGCAGGACGATTGGAAAGGTTTAATAAAATCAAGCAGATCACCTAAACTGAGCGATAAAACCGCTCAGTTTAGGTCCCAATCCCTGTTGCACCATCCCCACCTTACACCTACACAGTTCACACTATTCCCTATCTTCGATCTGTGCTCTGATCAGGTAATATTCCCTGCCCTCACCGCGCAGGGCGATGCCCTGCACCGTATCCTCCGAGGTGAACTCCAGGCTGCTCCCGCGCAGGAAGCTGAAGAACTTCTCCTCCCCCTTTTGCCCGTCCACAACCAGGGTGGATTCCTGCGGCTCCTTGGCCGCGGCGTAGACCAGGTGCTCGCCCTCCGGGCTGAATTGCAGCAATCCCGCCCACTGGTAGGAGTCCACTATTTCCTGATCCTTGACCACCTGATGCAGGGGGCCTCTCTTTGCCAGATAAGCCAAGCTCTCCCCGCTGGGACTGAAGAAGGGATGTT
>CAYSPQ010000271.1:0-3297 GCA_964432965.1 uncultured Desulfohalobiaceae bacterium | reverse complement strand
CGTGATCTGCAGAAACTGTAAACTGGAGAGGGTGGTTATGCCTTGCCTCAAAGCGGATATACTCTATAGCGGGCGGGAAGTTCGGCAAAACGTTTATCTGGCCTTCGAAGAAGAGGGGTGGATATACGGTATCCTGGATGAGCCGCTAGGAGAAGTGAGGGGAGAATATCCTGTGCTCACCCCTGCTCTGATCGATCCGCACAGTCATATAGGCATGGTCCGGGCCGGAGAGCCGCAGGAGGAGGCGGAAGCAAACGACCGCCAGGAATCGCTTCTCGTGCTACCCGACGCCCTGGATTCCCTGCAGATGGACGACCCTGCCCTGGGCGAGGCAGTGGAGTCCGGGATACTCTACTCCTGCATCGTGCCCGGAAGCGGGAACATCCTAGGCGGCAGCTCCGCGGTGGTGCGCAATTTCGGACTGGACAGCAACGGGGCCCTGGTGGATAGGGCTGGCATCAAGGCGGCCATGGGGTACAATCCCATGTCCACCTCCGAATGGAAGGGAACTCGGCCCACTACCCGGATGGGCGCCCTGGCCCTGTTGCGGGCAAAGCTGGAGGAGGTTGTCCGCAAGGAGAGGCGCCAGCGGGAGGCGGAGGAACAGGGCGAAAAGGAGATCGTTTTCACCGCAGAGGAGGACGCGCTGCGCGGTGTCCTGGCCGGAGAGTGCCGTTTGCGGGTGCATGTGCACAAGATCGACGATATAGCCGCCCTCCTGCGCCTGGTGGATGAATATGGCCTAGTGGTCACCGTGGAGCACGCCATGGGCGTGGACCGGGAGGAAACCTTTTCCGAGCTCAAGGAGAGGGACATTCCGGTGGTTTACGGGCCCATGGACGCTTTTGCCTACAAGCCCGAGCTGCGCAAGGAGAGCTGGAAAAACGCAAGGCACCTTCTGGACAGCGGAGTGGAGTTTGCCTTGATGACGGATCATCCGGTTACCCCTGCCCGTCAGCTTCTCTTGCAGAGCCGCTGGTTGTTGCGCCTGGGCTGGTCGGAGCAGAGCGCAGTGGAGCTTGTCACCCGCAAGAACGCCGAAGTCCTGGGAGTGCAGGATCGGCTGGGCACCCTGGAGCCTGGTAAATGGGCCTCATTTGTTTGCTGGAGCGGGGATCCCTTTCACCTGGCCAGCTACCCGTCTGCTGTGTATGGAGAAGGCAAGCTGCTGCAATCGGTGCAGGAGCCGCTGTAAGCCGACATTCCCCAGCAAGCCCGAAGGGATGGTTCGCAGCCCGAAGATTCCCGTGCTCCCTATTCTCCGGTGCCTATTAGGGGAAGCTCCTTGTCCACGCGGAAATAGACCAGGAACCTGGCCCCAGAGTGCAGACTCTCCTCCTGGGAATAACTTCGTCTGCTTAGCTGGCCTATCTTCTCCTCGTCCTGCTCTTCCCCCACCTTGGTCAGATAAAGGCGTTTACCCTTGTATCCCGGTCCTTCCTCCAGGAAGAGATAGGCTGCCCTGGGGTTGGACTGCAGATTGTGATGGGACAGTCTGTCCCGCATGATCAGGGCTATGTTTCCGTCCTCCATTACATGCGGGCGTGCGTACACGGCGGAGTCTACATTTCCCTCGCCGTCCGCTGTGGAAAGCACACCCACGCCCCTGGCGTTCTCGAAGTACTGATAAAGATCCATTTTCCTCTTTCCTTCTATTTTCCTGACCCGCTAGGGATTGCCCACAATCGTAATGTTCTTGTCCGCGCGCTTGGCCAGATACATAGTGTGATCCGCCTGTTTCAGCACTTCCTCCTTGTCCAGCTTCGTGCTGCTGGATACGCAGAAGACCCCGCAGGAAGCGGTTACAGAAATCCGTTTGCCCTCTACCTCAAACGTCTTTTCCGCTAGCTCCCTCCGGATTCTCTCCATGCCTTGATAGCCTTTTTGTGCGGATAGATCCGGCAACAACAGCACGAATTCGTCCCCTCCGTAGCGGGCCAGGGTATCTATTTTCCTGGTGTGGTCCTTTAGATGCTGCGCCACCTGCATGAGCACCTTGTCCCCGGCCAGGTGGCCGTAATTGTCGTTCACTTCCTTGAAGTCGTCGATGTCCAGGAAACAGAAGGAGAAGCAGCCTCCGTGACGTCCGACCTGCTCCAGCTTCTTCTCCAGTTCCTCCATGAACTTTTGGTGGTTGTCCGTGCCGGTGAGGGGATCGCTCTGGGCCTGTATCTTTAAGCGATCCATCTCCTTCTGCTGGGAGAGATATTTCTCCAGGAATTCGCTCGAGGTGTTTATCAGTTCCTGCCTGGCTTCCTCCACAATTTGCAGGTAATCCAGATCGTCTTTAACGGAGAGCTCGAAAACGGGAAAGACGTCTCTTGTTTGTTCCTGTATGTGGGTCACTAGCTGTTGAACATCCATCAGCTCCTGTAGACCATATTGATTCAGTGTCTGCTCCAGCAGGGCTAGCTCCGGACCTTTCTCCCGGGCATGGAAGAACTCGGTGAAGCGGGAGGAGATTTGTACGGTTTCCGCAATAATGCGCAAGCTGTCATCCCAGTATATGTACTCCGGGAAGTGGTGGTAGGCTATGGGGGCGATCAGGTTGTTCGGGAACCCCCATTGTCGGGCCAAGTAGTGCCCCACTTGAAGATGGTTTAACTCAAGAACTTTTTCTTCCGCCAGGTACAGGGGAAGATCCTGTTCCAGGGCCATCTCCTGGATCTGCCTGTATTGCAAGGGAGCACAGCGAACCAGAATCAGGATGCCTATATTGTGAATGAGACCTGCAATGAAGGCATCCTCCTTGAGGGAGGGAAAACGCCTTTGCTGAATCCAGCGGGAAGCTATGGCGTTGACCAGGGAGTCCTTCCAGAAGCGGCTGTAGTTGAACAGGGAGGAATCCTCCGCCCTGATGTTTTGGATCAGGGAGAAGCTGAGCACCAGGTTCCTGATCAGTTCTGCACCGAGCAGGTTCACTGCGTGCTGAACAGTGCTCACTTTCCTGCCGTAGAGAGAGGAGTTGGCTATCTTGAGGACCTTGGCAGCCAGGGGAGGGTCGGAACGGAGGATGTCTCCGATTTCCTTGAGCCCGGTTTCCTCCTGTTGCACAGCATTGAGTATCCTGAGAGCGATTCCGGGCAGAGTGGGCAGATTCCCGGCTGATTGCAGAAAGGAGTGGATGAGTTCCTCAGTTTCAGCTTTCATGGGCTTACCTGAGCAGATGTAACTGTAAAAATTTAAAAATCAGGCAATGGCTTTTGATCAAAGTGCTCTAACTCATTGATTTTTCTGTTTGTCCCGCCTGCCCCGTGTATTCTCTTCCAATACACCGGGGTGAAACCTTGTCTTTGT
>CAYSPQ010000270.1:0-3307 GCA_964432965.1 uncultured Desulfohalobiaceae bacterium | reverse complement strand
CAACTTCCCAGAACCCGATAAAGCTGAATCAGGAAGCCAGCATCCCTTCGGCTGAAATCGCTTCTTTGCAGTTGACGAACAATTGTCTCCTCCAGCTCCGGGCTGGGCCTTTGCACCAGGAACCGGAACACGTAGTTGCGGATCTTGTCCTCGGAATCATTCAAAAAGGGCAAAAGGCTTTCGTAGTCTGCAGTGCCCACGGAAATCAGGGCCCGGACTCCCGCCTTTCGCACAGTAGGCGAAGAGGACCGGGTCGCTTCCCAGAATACGTTCTCCGCCCTTTTTTCCGGCATCCTGCTCAATATTGCGATTGACCTGGCGGCTACATGCGGATTGTTGCTACGGGCCAGCCTGCGCAGGGGGCGGGAATCCCTTTTGCCCAGCCGGATTATGGCTCGGGAAAGACTAGAGGCTACCTCTCGCGATTTCACCGCGGTCAGTTGCGACAACAAGGGCTCGATACTCTCCGGATGCAGATGAGAGAGCAAATGCTACAAGGACTCCAGCTGGCTTTGCTCCATCTCCCGGGGCTGCTTCAGGTGTTTCTCCAGGGAGGAAAGAACCGGGCTTCCGGAAATAATCAAGAGGAAATCCTCCAGATAGGACAGGGCCCAATGTCCGCTGAGCCGATATTGCTCCCGCAACTCATGGAATCGGGTCAGAAATCGGCAGGCGTGCTGGAATTGCCCCTTGGAAAGCGCCCGGACAAAGCTCTCCCTGATGATCTCCAGAGCGACGGCGAAATCCTCGCGCTCTTCCTGTTCGGTAAGGATGACCAACAGGACCTCGAATACATCGCGCTCCAGATCTCGTGTTTCCTCTTCGTAGACCATCTCTCTGGTCCGTTCCAGCTCTTCCGGGGCGAGTTGCCAAAGCCGCTGAAAGGAAGGCTCCAGAGCGCTTTGTTCCTGTTCCTCGCTTGTCGTGGAGGCCGGCTCGCCCTGCGGTTGGCTGGATCTCTCCCCCACCTGTATCCTTTCCAGATCGGCAAGCTGCTCACTACCCCAGAGCTCTTTGCTGGTGTGATATTGTATAAAGGACAACTGGGCATCCCAAAGAGCGGTAACTATATCCCCTTCGCTTTCGTCCCCTATATTACGATTTGCATTCAGGATCTTCAGGAAAGTGGACACTTCCTCCAGAGGAAGGCCCTCCAGGAACACCAGCCATTCAATCCCGTCCCGGTGACAGATGTGGGCAATATCCTGTATTCCGGCGATACGGGCATAGGTTTGCTCTCCGTGACGGAAGCCGTCCTCCAGCACTTCCAGAATCAGCTCCCCGTAACGAGCAGTATAGCTGGACAATGCCTGCTGCAGATCGTACAGAGATTTTCGGGAAACGGAATGGCCCTCCGGATAAAGGTTGATATTCTTTTCCGCCAGGGCGAACCTGTACAAGACCTCCCGGACTTCGTCAGCTTGCGCCTCGGAAAGATTATAGCCGGAGAGTCTGCCGTCTACCGCTTCCATGCTTTGACCTCATGCTTTCCAGCAACCATGCAAGACCTGTTTCGAAAAAAATAACCGGCGGATATTCCTGCCGCACCCGGGATCACCACTGGCAGTAGCGCTGCCGCAGCTCCTGGAAGCGGGCAATGATTTCCCGTCTTTTCCTTTGCAGCAAGCGCCTCAGGTTGTCTTGTGAATAAAAAAGGGTGCGGACCAAGATCTTGTCCCGATAGTTCACTATCTTGCGCCTGTAGCGCAAGCTGGCGAATCCGGTCCCGAGCACTAGAACCAGGTACAGGAGGCACCAGGGAACACTTGCCTTTATATAGTACCAAAAAAGAATTGCATAGAGCAAATAGGTAAGGGAAAAGACAACGATCCCCACGCCGAAATAGGCAAAAATCCGCATGGGCTCTTCCCGGAAGAGGCGAGCGATAAACAGGGTCAGTATGTAGGGCAGAAAATTGTGCAAGAAACCAAACAGGGCGAACGGAGCCATGAAAACGGCGTAAAGCGTCATGCGCAGACGGATCAGGCGCTCCTTCACCGGCTTGTCAAAACTGTGCCTTATCTCCTGCCGTAAACGAGTCTGGGAAAGATGGTCCTTGTACTTCTCCATCTCCACATGCAGATCCTCCACCGCCTGCGGCTCCTGGGCTGCTATCCGGGAAAGTGCCTCGTTTATCTCCTGCCGCGTGCGAAACCCCGAGGCCAGGTCCTTGTGCACTTCCGGCGTGGGACGGAACCATTGCCGGAAACCATCCCACAAGCCCTTGAGCCACCTTGCAGCTGCTGAAGGAGAGTCAGCTGCGGTCCTTTCCTGCCCTGCCGGGACTGGCTCATGACCCAAGATTTCGCTCAGGTCGTCAACCATCTGACTCAGCTTCAGATCCTCGACATGCACGGCCTGACGTCTCAAGGCAAGCTGCAGATCGCTGGTCAGCTTCTTTATGGCCCCGTCCGGATTCTCCTGGTGCATCCCTGCGTAATCCGCGGCCCTAATGGGCTCTTCACAACTCATGTACACCGAGGTCAAAAAGAGTTCCCTGCCCTCAAGTCCGACACTGATGGGAACAACACAGGCACCCAGCCGGTAATGATTACGCGCTTCCGCTCCCATGGCCATGCGGGCTGCCCCGGTTCGCAGCTCCGCAACCTGCCTGCGCGGAGAGTTGCGACCCTCAGGGAAGATGCCTATGCAGCCATTGCTTTCCAGAATCTCATAGGCCTTTTCAAAGGCCTCCACGTTCCGCTCCGTATGCTTGGGCTCCTTGCCTGGACGATACACGGGAATCACGCCCAGGCGATGAAACAAAGAGGCCACAATGGGGAACCGGAAAAAATCGCTCTTGGCCAGGTAATGAATCTTGCGGGAAATCTGCGTGGTCAACAGAACCGCGTCCAGCAGGGATCCCGGGTGATTGGCGGCAATAATCACCGGAGACCGGGTGGGAATTTTTTCCAGCCCCGAGGTCTGTATATCCACGAAATACAAATGTGCCGCAATGCGGAGAACGTGCTTGGCAAAACTGTACAGGATCAAGTCCCCACCTCCTGTATTGGCTTACACAGGGTCTTGCTAACTATCCAATCTAGAGGATACCCTGCCAGACGGTCAAGCAAAGCGGGGCTGAGCCGGCTTTTAACGACACACTGAATCCTGGCTGCCCAGCAACCATCCCGGCAGGAGAGTTCCATGAATCCGGATTCCCAAGAACTGCTCCTATCCATTTCCCGGATCAGGGACTGGATCGAGGAATATTTAAAAGCCCAGCAGGAGCGCAGAGTGCCCATAGATTCCATGGGCTTTCCCCGTCTGCCCCAATTCTTCTCCCCCGGCCTGCTAAGCGGCTCCT
>CAYSPQ010000269.1:0-3308 GCA_964432965.1 uncultured Desulfohalobiaceae bacterium | reverse complement strand
CCCTGCAATCCCTGTCCGGGGCAGATGTCTGCCAGGTCGCAATCAGCGCAGGCCGGAGACTTGGCGCGGCATACATCCCGTCCGAAACGGACCATAAGGGTGTTTATCCTGCCCCATTCCGATTGCGGCAGCACCTTCATGAGGTCCCCTTCTATCCGCTGGGGATGGTTGGAACTGGTCAATCCCAGGCGATAGGATATCCTGCCCACGTGGGTGTCCACAGCGATGCCCTCGTGCTTGCCGAAGGCTCCGGCCAGTACGATATTTGCCGTTTTCCGAGCCACTCCGGGCAGGTTCAGGAGTTGATCCATTTCCCCCGGCACCTCCGCATTGTGCCGCTCCACCAGAATTTGCGCGCTGCGCTGCAAGTTGCCGGCCTTGTTGCGGTAAAAACCCGTGGAGCGGATAACCTCCTCCACCTCCCGGGGCTCCGCCCTGCTCAGGGACTTGGGGTCCGGCCAGCGGCGGAAGAACTCGGGAGTAACCTGGTTGACCCTCTTGTCGGTGCATTGCGCGGATAGGACGGTAGCCACCAGTAGCTGCCAGGGCGAGCTCCAGGAAAGATGGGAGGCTGAATCCGGGTAGCGTGCTTTCAGCCTGCGCAGTATGCTCAGGGCGTGTTCCCGCATTGCCCATTGCCTTGAGGATTTGAAATTAACAGAAAAATGTTTATAATATGTTGGCTCGTTGAAGTCAGACAAAAGTTTTAGTTACTTTTTCCGGGAGGTAGCGAGCATGTCCGAAGCAATAGTATACGTTACCTGTCAGGACCAGGCGGAAGCGGAAAGAGTGGGGCAGGCCCTGATTGAGGCCAAGCTCGCGGCCTGTGTGAATATCGTGGAGCGTATCACCTCCATGTTCTGGTGGAAGGGCAAGGTGGAGAAAGAGCAGGAGGCAGTGCTGATTGCCAAGACCGAATCCGGATTGATAAACCAGGTCACAGAGAGGGTCAAGTCAGTGCACAGCTATGAATGTCCCTGCGTGATTTCCTTGCCCATCGTTGGCGGCAATCCCGAGTTTCTGCAATGGATCAGGGAGGAAACCAAGGAAGCCGGTGGAGAGTGATTCCAGGGCGTTATGGCCACTCTTTTTTCGGTGTGACCGGATGAAATATCATATCAAGACCTTCGGCTGTCAGATGAATGTCTACGACTCGGACTGGCTGGAGGAAGCCCTCTCCGCCAGGGGGTGGGAGCCCGGATCCGAGCACGATGCGGATGCGATCCTTATCAACACCTGCAGTGTAAGGGACAAGCCGGAGCAGAAGGTGTACAGTCAGCTGGGCCGGGTGCAGGAAAGCAATCCCCGGGCCATGATCGGGGTGGGCGGTTGCGTGGCCCAGCAGGTGGGGAGGAGATTCTGGGAAAAGTTCCCTTGCGTAAGGCTGGTCTTCGGCCCGGACGGAGTGGCCTCGGTTCCGGAGAGCCTGGAGAGGCTGGCGGAACAGCCCCAACTTCGCATCAGCCTACTGGACTTTTTTGAAAAATATCCGGAGAGGGATAAAGTATGGTCCCGCGCCCTGCAGCCGCCGCAAAGATTCGTGACTATAATGCAGGGCTGTGACAACTATTGCGCCTACTGCATTGTGCCCTATACCAGGGGCAGGCAGAAGTCCAGGGACAGCGACCAGGTGCTGCGCGAGTGCGAGCAGTTGGCAGATTCCGGGGTGCGCGAGATTACCCTGTTGGGACAGAACGTGAACAGTTACGGTCTGGACCGCAAGGATGGTGAAGTAACCTTTGCGGAGCTCCTGCGAAGGGTCTGTTCCATTCCCGGGCTTGAGCGGGTCAGATTTACCACCTCCCATCCCAAGGATCTGGAGGAGGATGTTGTTCGTGCCTTCGCGGAGCAGCCCGCCCTCTGCCCCAGCCTGCATCTACCCCTGCAGGCCGGATCGGACAGGATACTGCGCAGGATGGGGCGCAAATACACCGCCGCGGGATATCTCCGGCTGGTGGATGAATTGCGCCAGGCCTGCCCGCATCTGGTGCTGAGTACGGATTTGATGGTGGGGTTCCCTTCCGAGACCGAGGAGGACTTCCGGCAGACACTGGAGGTTATGCGGCTGGCCGGCTTCGACAGCAGTTTTTCCTTCAAGTATTCGGACAGGCCCGGAACCAGGGCGGCCAAGATGGAGGGCAAGGTTGCCGAGGCGGTCAAGTCGGAAAGGCTTCGGCAATTGCAGGATCTGCAGGAAGGGCTTACCGCAGGCTCCTTGCAGGAGCTGCTGGAACGTGAGGTCAGCGTCTTGGTGGAGGGACCCAGCCCCAAACAGATGGAGGGCACCCCAACCTGGCAGGGCCGGGAACCCGGGGGCAGGCTGGTGCACTTCACCCCCACCGATTCCCGGGATCTGGTTGGCTTCCTGGTCCGGGTGCGGGTGCAAAGGACAAAGAAACACTCAGTCTACGGAGAAATGGTGGAGGAACCATGGTAGAAATGAAAATATTCGGATTGGCCCTGGATGAGCAATCCCAGGTACCCCTGCTCATCCTCAAGGATCTGGAGGAAACCAGGGTGCTTCCCATCTGGATCGGTGCCATGGAGGCAATGGCCATATCGGTCAGCCTGAACCAGGTGTCCATCTCCAGACCCCTGACGCACGACCTGATGCTGCAGACCCTGCAGACTCTGGGAGCCAGCCTGCAGAGCATCTCCGTGGTGGACCTGAAGGAGGGCACCTACTATGCGGAGCTGCATCTGGAGCAGCAGGACCGGACCTACGTAGTGGACAGCAGGCCCTCGGATGCCATAGCCCTGGCAGTAAGAACCGGAGTGCCGGTGTACGCCAACGAGGACCTTCTGGAGCGCATGGACAAGCATTTCGACCAGGAGAGCGAGGCGGTGCTCAAGGACGAGGAGGCAGAGAAGTGGACGGAAGTGCTGCAGAACATAAACGTGGATGACTTCAAATACAAGATGTGATCCCCCAGCTCCTGCCGTCATATGCTCGATCTGCACACCCACACCGTATTCAGCGACGGGGCCCTTATCCCTGCCGAGCTGGCCAGACGAGCCCAGGCCGCAGGCTATAACGGCGTTGCCCTTACTGATCATGCAGACTCCAGCAATATGGGCTGGATTCTGGAGAATCAACTGGAGGGTGTGCGCCGCATGGGACCCTATCTGGGGGTGGATGTCTTTGTGGGGATAGAGCTGACCCATGTCCCCCCTCCCCTTATTCCGGATCTTGTGGAAAAGGCCAGAGGATACGGGGCCGCCCTGGTAGTGGTTCACGGCGAGACCCTGGCGGAGCCGGTGCCCGAGGGGACCAACCTGGAGGCTATAGAGGCCGGAGCGGATATACT
>CAYSPQ010000268.1:0-3309 GCA_964432965.1 uncultured Desulfohalobiaceae bacterium | reverse complement strand
GATTCCCGAGCATCAACCAAGCCTGGATAGACACCTACCTGGAACAGCTTTTGAAGCATTCTTTTGATTTCACGATTTATTCCGCCAATAAAAGCCCACAGATTTATCATGAAAAAGTTGATAGACTCTCACTGCGACAGCACTTGCTTGATTTTGATTTAAAAAAGTCTTCCTTGTTTCTCTCTCTGGTAAAAGATGCGCTGCTGCATCCCTGGCAGTTTTTTCGGTCGGCAGTAAAAGCGTGGAAGATCACTAGCAGTATTGCCGGAAAATATAATCTCAACAGTGCGTCTATGTTTTTTCGGCTTATCCGTTTCAGGGATACTGAAGGACTTTTTGGGGGGATTGATCTTATCCACTCTCATGCCGAGATCTTGGCTTACGAGTTTATGTTTCTTGCACTTATGAGTGATTTGCCGCTGATTCATACCTTTCATGGATTTACTCCCAAAGGGGTGCCCCCTCTCGCGGACAATAAACGAAAGGCTTTTTATGACAATGTATCGAGGGTTCTGGTGAATACCCGCTTTGCCATGCGCCAAGTCGTATCAGTGGGCTGCCCATCAGAAAAAGTTATTATAGTGCCCCAGGGGCTTCCTCTTGATGAATTTCCCTTCTCTCCCTTGCCCTGTCCGAGTAGTGGTGATGTTCTACACCTGCTGTCAGTTGGAAGATTTTATAGGGATAAGGGATACGGGTACTCTCTCCTGGCTGTTGCAAGGCTTATAAAAGCTGGCGTGAATATTCATTTTCATATTGTCGGTGAGGGACCTGATAAGCAATGGATGCAAAATTTAATTGTCAAGTTGGATATTTCCGAGCAGGTTACGCTATATAACGCAATGCCGTCATACAAGCTAACTAAGATGTACGACCAAGCGCATATTTTTATTCTGGCCAGTCTAGCCGGACAGGGTAAGGAATGGACTGAAACGCAAGGTGTGGTTCTCCAGGAGGCCCAGGCCAAGGGCTGCATCCCCATTGCCACCAGGGTCGGCGGTATTCCTGAATGCTTGAACCATGAGCAGAACGCAATTCTTGTTCCAGAAAAGTCTTCCAAAGCTATAGCTACTTCGATTCTGTATCTTCTACAACGGCCTGAAGAGTGGAAATGGTATCAGGAGAATGGACGACGAAATGTGGAGGAGAATTTTTCCGCAGATGTGATCGGAAAGCGCATAGCTGAAATCCTTAGTGAAGTGGCTCAATCCTGGGAGAAAAGAGAGGTTGCTGGTTCCTAAATGATATCCAGGCTTGCCGTAAAAACACACTCGGCCGGTCTTTTTCATAAATCAGGCGGTTTCAGTGTGCTGTCCCGTCTTACAGGAAAAGAAAAGGGGTTTGTGTTGATGTATCACCGGGTTTTAGATGAACCGCCTCAGGAAAGCGTGTTTGTACAACCCGGCATGTATGTCCAAACCGTAACATTCCGCAGACATGTTGAATACTTAAGACTACAATTCTACATCCTGGATTTGTCAGAGCTTATTGGCAGAATTGAATCTGGAAAGAGTGTGGACAAGTGCTGTTCCATCACTTTTGACGATGGTTGGCGCGACACATATTTGCAGGCTTATCCTGTTCTTCTGGAATATGGGATCCCGGCAAGTATATTTCTGGCTACTGGGTTTATCGGCACCGACAGGATCTTTTGGCCAGAGGAGTTTTCTTTCTACCTGCGCCAGCCTGAGATGCTGGAGGCAGTAAGAGAGAAAAGCCAGGTGCTTGGACGGATAATTGATGAAAAGTCAGGTGATGGCAAGGAAAGGCTGTTGGACGAGTGCATTTCCGCCTTGAAGGTTTTTTCAGCAGGGGAACGTGAAGAACTGCTGGTATATTTGCGAAGCCACTGTGATGCTCCTCTGTCTGAGCGTCTTCTTGTAACTTGGGAGGAGGCACAACAGATGCATGCTAGCGGACTGGTCAGCTTTGGGGCCCATACTGCCAATCATGTCATTCTGGATCAGGTTCGGCTGGAGGAGGCTGAACAGGAAATAGCCCAGTCAAGAGTAGACATTGAGAAGCAACTGGGGGTCAGGCCTGACCTGTTTGCCTATCCCAATGGCAACTATACGTCTGAGATTAGGGATATAGTTAAAAAGCAAGGCTTCAAAGGGGCAGTTACTACCAAGAAGGGATGGGTAAATCCAGGAACGGACATGCACGAAATCCCCCGCATTGGGATGCATGAGGACGTGAGCCGGACTATTCCTTTGTTTCTGGCCAGGATGTATTTGAGGCGTTTCTGATGGGAAATCAGAGTCTTGCCCACGAATCTACTCGAATTGGCGCGAATGAAGCATAATTAATATCCTTCCCGCTTATCGCGTAAAGGCGAAGTTCATCCCGCTCTTAAGAAATAAACAGGCACATGTCTAGCATCCTGATAACCGACGGAGAGAACAGATCAGCCCTGGCAACCGCCCGCTCCTTAGGCAGGAAAGGTTGCAAGGTAGTGGTTGCCGGAATGTCAGAGCCCACCCTGGCCTCGTCTTCTAAGTATTGCACCAAAGGGGTGGCAGTACCGGATCCGGACACAGCCGGGCAGGACTATGCCCAGGCCATCAAAGACATCGTCTCTAGTGAAGAGATCGATGTCATCTTTCCCATGACCGAGGTGTCCATCCATCTGCTGAACAGTGTTCGGGAAAAGCTTCCGCCTGATTGCATCCTGGCCTGCTCACCCGCAAATACAATGGCAGCAGTGTCCAACAAGTTTGATTTGTTTCAAATGGCCGAGCAGCTGGGTGTGCCTGTGCCTGCAACACATTACCTGGAAAGCCCCCGTGATCTGTCTGGTATAGCCAAGGAGATCAGCAGATATCCAATAGTGGTCAAGCCTGCCCTGTCCAGGCTGCCCAGTGGAGACGGCTTTCTTTCCGGGGGAGTGAGGTACGCTGGATCACGGGAGGAGTTGGAGCATATCTATGCTTCCAAGGATATCCTGCAGTACTCCTCCTTGATTCAGGAACGGATTGAAGGACCAGGCACCGGGCTGTTCACCCTTTTTGACTGGAACCGGCATTTGGCCCTGTTTTCCCACCGCCGCCTGCGGGAAAAGCCCCCATCCGGCGGGGTGAGCGTAGTCTCCGAGAGCGTAGAGCTGGATGAGGAGATGGTGGAGCATGCTGGCAGGCTTCTGTCTGCCGTGGGCTGGCAGGGAGTGGCCATGGTGGAGTTCAAGCGGGATGTACGTGATGGCAAGGCCAAGCTGATGGAGATCAACGGCCGCTTCTGGGGCACTCTGCAGCTTGCCATATCCTGTGGTGTAGACTTTCCTGGATTATATCTGGATATGCTGCAGGGAAG
>CAYSPQ010000267.1:0-3317 GCA_964432965.1 uncultured Desulfohalobiaceae bacterium | reverse complement strand
CCCGAAGATCGCCAGCGCCAGCCACCGGCGCGCGCGCACGAGCCCGGCCGCGGCGAGCACGGTGATGACGATATTGATCAGCGGCGCGCGGAACGGGCGGAGGAAGAAGTCGTCGAACACCTGCGGCAGCCAGGGCAAGCCAGGCTGCACCGGTGAAGAGAAGATTCAACAGTCTTGAGCTCATGGAGACAACTCCTTGTCCGTAACCAGTTCCTTCTGAAAGATTCCGGTGACCAGGTCGGCCCGCACCTGGTCCAGCTGATAGTCGAATCTGGCCTGGGCCAGGCGGTTTTCCGCCTCGTTCAGGGCGGTAAGGGCATCCACCAGATCCACGGAGGAGGCCACTCCCTCCTCGAACTGTGCGCTGACCTGCTCGTAGTGGCTGCGCGCGGACTCCACCTGCTTCTCCAGCTGCTGGATCACCCTGCGCTGGGTCCGGATATCCAGATGCACGCTGCGGACCTGGTTCCTGATCTGCTGGCGCATATGGCCCAGCTCCGCCTGGCTCTGAGCAAGCTCGGATCTGGCCTTGTGCAGCTCGGCCCTGTCCCTGCCGCCCTGAAATAAAGGATAGCTGAGGCGCAGGGAGGCCTCCCAGTTCTCCCGATTGTCCTGAAATATATCCGGCTCGTCCGTGCGGGTATAGCTTCCGTGCGCGCTGAGGCGGGGGAAATAGTCCGCCCGCTGCTGCTGCACGTTCTCTTCCAGGGCGCTTGCCCTACTCTGCATCTGCTCCAGGTCGCTGCGATTGTCCAGGGCCCTGCTGTAGAGCTCGTCCATATCCGGATCCCGGGAAGGCCTCATTTCCTCCGGCTCGGCCAGGTCCCGTTCCACCTGCATTACCCCCATGTGCAGGGCCAGATCCTCCAGGGCCAGATCCATGTCGTTCCTCGCCCTCTCCAATTCCTCAGCAGCCTGGGCCACCTGAACCTCGGCCCGCAGCACGTCCGTATGGGTCACCACTCCCACCTCGTAGCGGCTCCTGGCCTGCTCCAGATGGCGCTCGGCCCTCTTTAGGGAGCTCTCCGCTATCTCCACGTGGCGCTCGGCCAAGAGGACGGCGTAGTAGCTGGAGGTAACCTGGAAGAGGATCTCCTGCACGTTGCGGGCGTGCCCTTGCCTGGTTCCCTCCAGGAACTCCTCGGCAGCGCGCTTCCCGGACCAGACCCTGCCCCACTGATAGATATGCTGGTCCAGGTTCAGGCTCAGGGTGCTGTAGTGCTCCGGGGTGCCGGGAATAGTAATTGGGCTCATCCTGTCCTCCTGAAGCTCCTTCTGCCTGGTGTGCTGTCCAGTGGCCGCTATCTGGGGATAGAGCTGGGAGGCTACCTCGTCCACCCGATGCCTGGACTGCTCCACGTTCTCCCTGGAGGAGGCGATCTCGCGGTTGTGCTCCAGGGCGGTCAGATAAGCCTGCTGCAGGGTGAGACGCTCCTCTCCTTCCTCTGCCGCTGCCTGGGCGGGGAAAGGGAGAAAAAGACAGGCGAAGACGAACAGAACCAGCTTAGCTTTGCCGTACCCAGCGATCATGGTCTTACCACCTTTGTCTCTGCCGTTAATGTATCCTCTGCAAACCGATCACCGATAACCGATAACGGATAACCGATAACGGATAACTCCTTCCCCAATTTCGCAATCACTCTTTTTTCCGGGATTCCAGGGTTTCGGAGGGCTGAACTCGGGCTTCTGCTCGCTGTTCCAGTGGGCTGGAGCACGCCCCGCGGAGAAATACCTGCTTCAGGGTGTCGCGCAGGCGGGATATGTCCTGGTGGAAGATGATGGAGCCGCGCAGTGCGGACCAGATGGTGTTGTGCAAGAGCATGGCCAGATCGTCCGGGTCGAGGGGAAGAAACACTCCCTGCTCTATTCCCCGGGAAATCACCCGGCTCAAGTGCTTGCGGATGCGTTCGTCGTTGTCCAGAAGCTCCTGCGAAACCTTGTTCGCCCCGGGCTTGCCCTCCAGAATAACGATCTCTATAAGCTGCCGGGAGGTGTGAAAGAACTCGAAGTAAGCATCTATACAGCACTCCAATGTCCGCAGAGGCGTATCCCCGGATCCAGAGGCAGCCTCCAAGCGGCGCAGGAAGTCGTCCGAGCCGTGCTTCATGAGTGTAGTCAGGAGCTGCTCCTTGTTCCCGAAGCGCCGGTACACTGTCCCCTTGCCCACCCCGGCCAGATCGGCTATATCCGAGACCACAGTCTCGTAAAATCCCTTGGCGGCGAATTCCCGCTGCGCGGCCAGCAGTATCCTTTCTTCCTTGCTTTGCTCCGTAGACATATTTATGCTCCGGACGGACTAGTCCGTCCAAGAGTTTCATGTTAGTGGAAACGGCACGGGCAGTCAAGCGGCTCACTTGCAAAGACCGATCCCTGGCAAATCAAACCGGAAATCCGGAGCCATAGAAGCAAGACAATGACCTGGCAACCAACTGTAAGGGAAGTCACTTTATAATCTTGTCCTGTTTGCCAAAACCTTTCTGACGTGATATGCTTATACAGGTTTTCGGATAACTGGCTAGGATCATACGAGCACTGACTTTTGACCCCTGTGGGAGGCAAGGCAATCTCCGCAAGCATGCGGGCTTTTCCCTTTTTGCTTTGCGAAGTATTATCCGGCCCCTTGCCCTCGTGGAAGGGGCTTCTTCTACAGGGAGCAGTTGAGAGTATTAAAGCAAAACCCCAAAAACTAACTTTTTACTGAACAGGAGGCAGCAATGACAGCATCCAAACCCTTGAACACCATTTTCGGCCTGCGTGGCCTAAGCGTTTTCGCCTCGTTTTTGCTCGTTTTCTTCCTGGTGGGATCCGTTTCCGCGCAGGCCCTGGAAGAGGGGCAGCAGCCCCAGGACGAGGAATTGCAGGAAGCGCAGCAACAGGCGGAAAGGTACGCCCAGAAGCTGCAGGAGATCCAGCAGCAGGCCCTGGAGGAAAACCCGGAGCTGCGGGAAAAGCAGCAGGATCTAGAGGATCTGCAGCAGGAAAAGATGGATGAGCTTGTGACCGAGGATGCGGACCGCATGGAGAGGATGGAAGCCCAGATGCAGCTGCGCCAGGACGAGGAGCTGCGAGAGAAGCGGGAAGACCTGCAGGATGACTTCCTGGAGGCCATGAAGGAAGTGGATCCCGAGACCGAGCACTATCTGGAGCAGTTCAGCGAGGCCAGGCAAACCATCCAGGAGCATCAGCGCCGGCAGCAGATGGAGCAGCAGGAAGGCATGGGCGAGGGCCAGGGCATGGAGTAATAACTGCCAGCACACCCCCTCTTCCCATATAGCTGACCTGCCTTGACCCAAAGGCAAAGGCCCGTGGAGGAGCTC
>CAYSPQ010000266.1:0-3319 GCA_964432965.1 uncultured Desulfohalobiaceae bacterium | reverse complement strand
ACTTTTTTCGCGCCTTGCACTTGGAATTTTTGAACGCCCTGCCTGATAAGGACTTTTTCAACAGTCTGCTAGGGCCAGCACAGTAAAGGCAGAGGAAGCAAGAGCAAGGGTGTCAGGACTGCGGCCCAGTAAGCCTGCTGCGCTTCAGCCTGCTGATCTCTTCCCTGTGTATGGCAAAGCAATAGGAGATGATGCGCTCCTCGTTCTCAAAGGAGAGTCCTCTCCACTCCAGGGCGGTCAAGTAGTGGCTCCCGTCCTGTTCCGTGCGGACCACTTCTCCGCCGCATCTTATGGGGCGCTGATCCTGCCTCAGGAACACCTCCATCAGCACCTGCTGGGAGCGAGGCCACTCGCTTCTGGTCCACAACAGGATTCCCTCCTTGCTTATATTCACGGATTGGGTAACGATCTTGGGCTGCTTCACCTCTCCCTGCCCGTTAATCCACCAGCAGACAACGGTTGCCTGCAGAGGCGCCCGGAAGGACTGTCTCTTCTGCTCCAGGTAGACATAGTTGCGCATATCCAGAACCAGGAGGGGGTGCAGGCGCGGTATCACCTCCAGGATACGGGTGGCTATCCTCAGGGGTATGCCGCATAGGTCCACCTCCAGGAGGCAGTCCCGGGATTGCCTGTCTATGCTGCCGTAGCTGAGCCTGTTGTCGGGCCAGCAGAGAAAGCCAGTCCTGTTTCCGGAGTACGTGGTCTGGGCATGTCCCCGGGAGGAGAAGGTCCTGTCTCCCCGCAGGGGTATGTGCAGGTGAACAGGACGGGCCTGTCCGGCCACGTGCAGGTTCTTGCTGTCCATTTGCGCGGCCATGTTCCTCCAGGAAAGCCGGAATGCGGGCTTAGCCTTGTTGCCGCCCGCATGGTGGATTTCATTTCTTGCAGTATACGCTATGCCCGGAGTCAATACAACCCGCAGAAGCGGCATGGTTCTTGCTTGGCGTGTGGAGAGGCTAAAGCCTCGGCCAGTTGCAGAGGAAGAAAAGGAAAAGCTGTTCCTGAGGAAGCAGTGGCTTTCATAGCATTTGGGAAAGTGGAGCTCAGGGATAATATTTGACCTGAGCCTTAAAAGGAGGTGTCATGGAGGCGGAACGAAGAGAGCAAAATGAAGTGCAGGGATTGATTCTGCGGGAGAAGAAGCAGGCCCTGCATCAGGCAGGGAGCAAGCTGGAACAGGGGAGTCCGCTGGAGGCAGCAGACCTCTATTACCTGGCCTTGGCGGAGGATCCTCTGGATCCGGAAGTTTACAGGGGGTTGGGCCGGACGGCTGCTCTGCTGGATTGCAGCAGGCTGCAGCAGCACTATCTGCAGCTAGCTGCCGAGTTGGAGAAGTAGGGAGGCAATTGAAGCAAAAGTTTTTTCGGTGAAGAGCTGGCCGTTCCAGCTCGATCTCCCGCCAATTCGGGGAACGTGGTTGCACAGTGCCTGAGAGCCTGTTTTGCCCAAGTGTGATTTTTTTCTACTCCAGTGATGCATTCTGCTTGGAAGCTGGATACCGGGCTCTAAAGCCGACCCCTCAGGGAGCTGGTCAGACATATTCCTCCAGGTGAAATGCTGACCGAACTATCCGCACCAGAGAGAGAAAATTATGCACCATCATGGGAATCAAGCCAGCGGATTCGAGGAGCTCCGCCGTCAGGCAGAGGAGCTGCTCAAGCAAAGGAAGAAGGATTCTGGACAATATCCCTCGGATATCATTGAGCTCATCGAGGAACTGAGAATACACCAGGCGGAGCTGGAGCAGCAGAATGAGCAGCTGCAGCAGTCGCAACAGGAGCTGTCAGAGCTGTACAGTAAATACGAGGAGCTCTACGAGCTCGTCCCCTGTGGATATATCACCCTGAGCCCGGAAGGGATCATTGTAGAAATAAATCTGCACGGAGTGCAGCTGCTGGGCACGGAAAAGCGCAATATTTACCATTGCGGATTGCACAGCTTTGTCAGCAGGGAACATCAAAACAACTATCTCTCTGCCCTGAAATTGGCTGCCGACAGCGGCCAGCAGCAGGTGCTGGAGCTGAAGCTGGAGCGAGGGGATCTTGCACCCTTGTGGGTGCGTGCGGATATAACGGCAGATTTTCATGATTCCGGGAAATTGCGTCAGTGGCGGCTTGTCCTCCTGGACATAACCGAGCGGAAGCACTCCGAGGAGAAACTTCTCCATCTCAACCAGGTGTTGGCTGCAATCCGCAATGTGAATCAACTGATCACCCAGGAGAGGGACCGGGAGCGGCTGATTGGAGAAGCATGCCACAGGCTCACCGAGACGCGCGGGTACGATGCGGTCTGGGCAGCCCTGTTCGACGGCTCCGGGGCCTGCTATATTTGCGAGCAGTCCGGCCTGGGAGAGGCTTTCCTTCCCGTGAAGGATCGCTTGCAAGGGGGCGAGCTTCCTCCCTGCGCCAGGGAAGCTCTGGATTGCCGCGATGCGGTCCTGGTGCGCGACCCTTCCTCCAGCTGCGGGGAATGCCCTCTGGCTACCGAGCTCCAGGGTTCTGCCAGAATGGCTGTACCCCTTTCCCATCAAGGTGTGGACTACGGAGTTATGGCCTTGTCCATTCCGGAGCTGTACGCGGGAGAGGAGCAGGAGCGGGAGCTTGTGCGAGAGGTGGCGGGGGACATCGCGTTTGCCCTGCACAACATCGATCAGGAGGAGCTCCGCGCCCAAAGCGAGGAGGCCCTGCAGGAATCGGAGAGGTTTTTGCGCTCCACACTGGACGGCTTTATCTCCCAAATAGCTGTGCTCAACCAACAGGGGGACATTGAATTCGTCAACCAGACCTGGCGCGCTTTCGCCGAGGAAAGTGGTATCCCGGCTGAGCTCGTGTCCGAAGGGGTCAATTACCTGGCTGTGTGCGAGCGTGCCAATGGGAATGCAGCCGGACTAGCCCAAGCCTTCGCCAAGGGGCTCATGGAGGTGATTTCCGGTGAGCGGGAGTTCTTCAGCTTGGAATATCCTTGTTCCACCCCGCAGGGTGAGCTGTGGTTTCTCGGCCGTGTCTTCCCCTTCCCTGAGCAGCCTCCCCGGCGCACAGTTGTCGCCCACCTGGACATCACCGAGCGCAAGGAAACGGAGAAAAGGGTGCGCAGGAGCGCGGAGCGCTTCTGGGAAATTAATCACTGCCTGCTGGGGCTGGGCATGGATTACGAAGAGAACATCCAGCAATTGGCAGCCCTTTGCGGCAGGCTCATGAACGCCTCCAGCGCTCTCTACAACCAGATCGATTCCCAGCAGTTCTATTCCCTGGGCAGGTGGAGAACTCCGGTGGACTTTAATCCCCGGGACAAGCCCCAGGGGCATATCTGCTACGATATT
>CAYSPQ010000265.1:0-3320 GCA_964432965.1 uncultured Desulfohalobiaceae bacterium | reverse complement strand
GGGACCAGGCAGGCAAAACCCTGTCCGGATGCTGCACACCCTCCATCCAGCTCAAGATGTCTGTCTTGGTTTTCAGCTCCAGGCAACAATGGGGATGACGTGACAGAAATTGAATTAGATCCTTGCTGTAGCCCGTAAGCGGCTCCAAGGCCAGGGAATCGGTGAATTCTCCTGTTCCCAGCCGGAAGCGTCGATGAGGCCAGCTTCCCAGCTCCCTGTCCAACTCCTGCCAGAGATCTGATTGATTGGCCCAAACCTTGAGCATGTTGTCCTGGAAATAGGCCTGCAGAATGCAGTAGCGGCAAAAAAGGGGACAGCTTTCCCCTATGTGTACGATGCGGTATCCGCAGCAATGATAACGGCTGGTTCCGGGACAGAAGCGAAGGAAACGGCCCTGGTAGTTTTTGAGGTAGAGGATTTCCCCGGAAGAGCCGCTTTCCGGAGCAGATTCGCCCTGCCTTCTCACCTTGAGGCTTGCGTGCGGCAGAGCCTCGCGCACTTTTCGGCTTACGGGTGTGTCCAGAACCTCCTCGTCTGCCACGAGGTAACGTATGGACTGAAGATGCTGGGTCTGTTGCATTTCGGTAAATTGGCCGGTAGGTTGAAAACCTGTTGTCTACTTTCCGAGGCGTTCCCATTGCCACTGCCAGATCCGGGACAGCTCATTTCTCTCTGTCATCCGTTGCAATTCCTTGACAGCTTCTTCCAGTTCCCGCGGGGAGGAGACTGCCAGGGAAAGTCCCAGCCTATCGGTCTCGAAGGAGGGGTCTGCAGTAATTTTCCATTTGCTGTCCTGGCTGATTTGTCGAACAAGATCCGAGAATTCGTCTTCCAGTTTGGTAAGCTCTGGATAGCGAAGGCGGCGCGCCTCATGCATCAATCGCTGAACGCGGTCCTTGGGTGACAAGTCCTGCTGCAGGATACTTTCCAGTTTGGAATCCTGAATGAGGCTGCTCAAGGAGGTTCGTTCTCTCAAGGAGGTTTCCGTGAGCCTGGCCAGGAACTTGCGTGCGTTGCTCTCTGACCAGCGAAGCTCTCGGAAGAAGGGATGCAGAGCCTGCAGTTCCTCCTCTTCCAGGCGGCTTAGCCAGTGTGTTGCCTGCAGGGGGATGTGTCCAGCCTGAAGGAGATTGTCCCAGTCTGCGGGTAGATAAAGCCATCTACATATCAGGTCCGGGAGTCTTGCGTCAGCCCCGGAGGGGACCATTCGGCGTAGTATATTCAACAGCTCCTCTTGCCCCAGGTGTTGGGAGAAAAAGCGTCCGGCAAGGACCAGATCTTTGCTGTCCAGTCTGCTCTGTCTGTTGCTCTGAAAGTAGATCCAGCCGCGGGTTACCGTATCCGCTTCAATTTGAACAGCCTGGACAGCTGCTCCCTGCTCATGACAAGCCTTAAGGCGTTTGTATCCGGCCACCAGCGATAACCCGCCAGGATCGTGGGCAACCAGAACCGGCTCCAGTTGGCCTAGCTCCCGCAAGCTTTGCCGAAATTGTTCATCCGGATCCCGGGCCCAGAAGAGCCAAGATCCGCTGGCGTCCACCACCTGCGGATCCAGGGACGTTATCTTTGCAGATGAAGAAATCACCAGCCGTCTCCCTCCATTTTTTTGCCGCAAGATGCATTGGCTCCATCCGCTATTTATAAGTAATAACTCGGTGGTTAGTCCAGAGATAAAAATCCCGCAGATTCTAGAGGCGAATCTGCGGGAATATAGGGAGGGAGGAGTTGAAAATGATTATTAAGTGTCGATCCAGCCTTTAATACTGGGCATCGCCGTTGATTTCCTCCTCTATCTGTTGCCGCAGCTCGGTATCCTGATGCATCCTCTCCGCTATCTCGTTGTATCTCTCCACGCTAATTCCGCTATCCCTGACCTTGTCGGTCATTTTTTCCTGATATTCCTGCTGGATCTGCATCATCTGTTCCTGGCCATCGGCCTGTTGCACTTCCTCGGTATACTCCTGTTCAATTTCTCGCACTTCCGAATAGACTTCTGCGAAATCGGCAAGCTCAGCATCGCTAATCTCGAATTCTTCTTGCTCTTGATAGGGATCTTTAAATCCCTCTTCCTGTCCTTCCTGATAGGGATCATGCTCTTCCTCATAGCCTTGCTGCTCCTGCTGTTCTTCGAAAGCATGGACTTTCACTGCTGCCAAGGCGAAAACCAGGGCAAAGGCAACAATGGAAACCAGGGTTTTGGTAAGCAGGCTGACTTGTTTGTGACTGGTCTGAGGCATTTGTCCTTCTCCTTGTTTGAAATTTATGTTTGGTTTCCTTTTTGCTAGCATTAATTATGCCAAATGAGGAGTTGTCCTCTTTGGGCACTATGCATGAGAAAAAGTTTGGTAGAGCTTTATAACGCGGGGCAGAAAGGGGGATGGTCAGACAGGATTTATAGTAATCCTTCACGGGGCATTTTTCACTTCGTACCTCCGGTTCTGGATTTTCTAACGCTCGGCACGCGGGGGCATCCCTGCCCCCTCCCGGCTCTCAGTTTTTGCCAGATTTCAAACCGTTCCTGGAAATCGAAAAATTCGGCGTTTTCTGGACCTCAAGCATTTTCACGGCCGGGTTTCCCCCACGTGCCGAGCGAAGAAAAATAAACAGAACCTTCGGTAAAAAGGGTTCAAAATACCCCGTGAAGGATTGCGATTTATAAGCTTGAGAAACAAAGGAGGCACGTGGACTGATGGTTTCGCGAGAAGATATACATATTTGTGTGTCAATATGAAACATGTGCCTGTTTGGCTCAAGGTTGTGCCGGCTAGCTCCTATCTCTTTTGCTCCATTTCTTGTCCCACTTTTTTCTGCAACTTAGTGTCTTCCTGAATTGCCTGGACAATAGCATTGTAGGTCTCGATATCCAGGCCATGCTTTTCTACGATAGCGGCAGCCTTTTTTCTGAAATCATCCTGCAGCTCCCTGGCCCTTTCTATGTCCCTGGTCCGGCCTATTCTTTCCGCATACTGCCCTCGCAGATGGTCAATTTCCGTTCTGGCCGCGACATAGGAGCGAATTTGGGTGGCATTGAAATCTTCTGACCCAGCTTCATATTGCTCCTCAGCAATCCCGTGATTATTTTGTTGATTGGATTGGGCAAAGGAAATTATCGGCAGGCAAACTATCAAGAGCACCAATAATATTTTGAGAGAAGCAATTTTTTTCCCCATCATAGGTTGAATCCTGGTAGGTTTTTTTGTTTTCCAACTTGTAACGTTTCCCTGAAAACATGCATCTGCAAAAAATTGAAATGTGGACTTCACTTTTTTTAGAAGCATGATCGTAACTTGTTGATTTTTCAGCCATCCGTCCTCTGTCTT
>CAYSPQ010000264.1:0-3342 GCA_964432965.1 uncultured Desulfohalobiaceae bacterium | reverse complement strand
AGAACCGGAGGTAGAAAGTGAAAAAGGCCCCGTGAAGGATTACCATAGAAAACCCATCATCCGGTAAAATCTTTAAAGCAAAAATCCTGCCAACAACTCTGCGGAACAAGACCGAAACCGACTCACGGGGCACATTTTGGTATCATTAGGCAAAAGCAGGGAAAGAGGGAAGCAGAAGCAAAGCAAGGAGAAACGATTTCGTATCAAAAAGTAGAGCAAGAAAGGCAACCTTTTTTCTCATATCCGGAACAAAGGGAAAGACGACATTGCTTTTCGTGATACATTTTTGTAACGAGATCGAGAGTGATACAAAATCGTGTTCGCCCTTTCAAAACCATATATTCATAGTCTCACCTCCCTGTATCAATAGCAAGCAACTATAAGCCACTCTCCTGTTAGCTCCGAGCTCCTGCACCGATATTGCAACATCTCAATGAATAACTGGATCAGGCCCTATTTGCCCGACACCATTGACTGTAGCCAACAAAGCCGGCCAAACGGATCAGCCAAGCATGAAGATGCAGAACTCGAAATAATGGCTTCTCTGGTTAGACGACACTGCCCCAGAGACAGATTATGCAGCTTGGGCGGGAATTGCCGAAACAGATGAAAGCGAAACCTGCTCGCAGGGAGACAAACACGGGAGCACCACCCTGACAAGATTCAGGCAAATCTTGACCCCCTGATCCCAACCGAAATTAATCCATTCCTCCCTTTTTTCTGCCTTCTGTACAGCCCCTTCAACTTTGAACACCACAGGCTGCGGTAAATTCCTACGGGAATAAGGCTAGGAACATTTCCCCTGGCTCAGACTGATACAAAATCGTGCAACAACTTCCTTGAACACCACAAGAGGCCTAGCAAAAAACAACAAAAACAAATAGATGCATAAATGGCATACACATTGCTCTATTTCGGGCAAGGGCTTAGGTCGGGCCCAACCATTGCCTTCTCCAGTGCGCTGGAGCTTTCATTTACATTTATCCGGACAAAGAGCGCTCTTTGGCCTTTTCAAAAGAGTAATCAGAAAAAGGAGGCTCAAACATGGAAGATCTTGCCCAACTCAGTTATGCCCTGGACACATTCTATTTCCTGTTGTCCGGGCTGTTGGTCATGTGGATGGCTGCCGGGTTCACCATGCTGGAGTCGGGCCTGGTTCGCTCCAAGAACACCGTGGAGATCCTGACCAAGAACGTGGGTCTGTACTCCATAGCCTGCATTATGTACATGCTGCTGGGATACAACATAATGTACGGTGACGGAGGATCGGTTATTCCGGGGATAAGCTTTCTGGTCAGCGGTGACAACACCGTCTCCCAAGTGGTGGCCCAGGGTCCCGATGCTCCCTACTATTCGCAAATCTCGGATTTCTTTTTTCAGGTGGTCTTCGTGGCCACTGCCATGTCCATCATCTCCGGAGCTGTAGCCGAACGCATGAAGCTATGGTCCTTTTTCCTGTTTGCGGTAATTTTGACCGGCGTGCTTTATCCAGTGCACGGATATTGGACCTGGGGCGGAGGCTTTCTGGCTGAGATCGGTTTCGCAGATTATGCGGGCTCGGGAATTGTGCACATGGCCGGTGCCGCAGCAGCTCTTGCCGGGGTGCTCCTCTTGGGCCCCAGAAGCGGCAAGTACGGACCCCAAGGCAAGATAAATGCCATCCCCGGTGCCAACCTGCCTTTGGCCACTTTGGGCATGTTCATCCTCTGGATGGGCTGGTTTGGCTTCAACGGAGGCTCAGAGCTGAAGGTATCCGATGTGGAGTCCGCGAATGCTGTGGCCCAGGTTTTCGCCAACACCAATATCGCAGCTGCTTCGGGCCTGGTTCTGGCCCTGATAGTGTCCAAGCTCTGGTTCAGAAAAGCCGATCTGAGCATGGCCCTGAACGGCGCCCTGGCCGGTCTGGTGGCAATCACCGCTGAGCCGAGTCTGCCGCCCATGATTCTTGCCTTCGGGATAGGTGCAGTAGGCGGAGCTATTGTGGTCTTTTCCGTAGTCGCCCTGGACCGGGCAGGCATAGACGATCCGGTGGGCGCCATTTCCGTGCACGGTGTGGTTGGAGTCTGGGGTCTCCTGGCCGTGCTCTTCTCCAACCCAGAGGCCACAATCCTCTGACAGTTGGTTGGTATAGCGGTCATCTTCGCCTGGATGTTCGGTGCCGGCCTGGCAGTCTGGTTCGCCATCAAGTCCGTAATGGGGCTCAGAGTAAGCGAGGAAGTGGAATACGAGGGCCTGGACATGGCAGATTGCGGAATGAGCGCCTATCCCGAGTTCGTGGATTCTCACGGCTCCAAATAGGATGATCGCTGTGTTCATCAGTGCCCAACAATTTCCCAAGCTATCGGGGAGGTAAGCATGAAGAAGCTGGAAGTAGTCACCCGTCCCTTCAAGGTCCAGGAGATAAAGGACGCTTTGTCCGAAATGGGCATCCAGGGCATGACCCTGGCCGAGGTAAAGGGATTCGGCCGCCAGATGGGTCACAAGGAGATATACCGCGGTGCGGAATACGAAGTGGAGTTCCTGCCCAAGGCCAAAATAGAAGTGATCCTGCAGGATTCCCAGGTGGAACAGGCAATCGAGACCGTTACTCGGGTGGCCAGGACGGACAAGGTGGGGGACGGAAAGATTTTCGTCTATCCGGTGGAAAATGCGGTGCGCATCAGGACCGGTGAATCCGGGGAACAGGCCATCTAGAGCGGGGTTAAGAACCACGAGTCCACACACGAGAGCTAGGCGCGTTGCAAGACGCCTAGAGCTATGCTGGCTGAAAAGGGCTCTTCCAAAGGGAGAAGGGCCCTCCTCAGCTCAGCCTCCAGGGTATATTATAAAAATGTTTTTTTCTGTGAGCTCAATCAAGCCAAACACGAGATTAAACTTGGCTCGAAAAATGCAAGGAAACAACAAACAGAATATTAAACCCTACTCAAGGAGGCATTATTATGCAGAACCCTGTCTTCGACTGCAAGACCCCGGAGGATGTCCTAAAGGCAGTAAAAGAGTATGAAGTGAGTTTTGTGCAATTCTGGTTCGTGGATGTTCTGGGAAACCTGAAGAGCTTCCAGGTAACCCCAAATGAGCTTAGCGCGGCCTTCCAGGAAGGCATGGGCTTTGACGGATCCTCCATAGAAGGTTTTTCCCGCATCCACGAAAGCGACATGGTGGCTATGCCGGACCCCCGCTCCTTCCAGATAGTTTCCTGGCGTCCAGAGGAGAAGCCTGTGGCCAGGATGTTCTGTGACATCAAGAATCCGGATGGCTCTCCGTATGAAGGGGATAGCCGCTATGTCCTCAAACGCCTTCTCAGCAAGGCGGCGGAGAAGGGATACACCATGTATGTAGGCC
>CAYSPQ010000263.1:0-3346 GCA_964432965.1 uncultured Desulfohalobiaceae bacterium | reverse complement strand
CTATTTCTTTAGATAATACTCGGACAGGCTCTTCATGCAAAAATTACGGTATTCCTCAATGGTTGATGCAAGCCCTTGGCCTGATCGGGAAATGGTAGTTCGAAAATCTGATTTTGTTGAAGAAAAACTTAATGAGCACTCAGAGATCTTAGATGATTGTAGTTTTATATCTGAAAATAAAGTTTGGGAAGTCTATGATGAGCATCTACAAGGAAAGAACAATTATAAAGATATATTCTCAATTTTAACTTTTTTAGAAAATGAAATAACGCACAAAACACTAAGATAAATTAACCTATAAAAACCATTTTTAATCTTAATTTTTAAGAATAAAAAATCTATGTTTCGGATTCTCAAATGGTCTATAAGTCTTCTCTATTTCAAAACCTACTTCTCTGATCTCATTTTTAATTTTCTTCAAAGGATATCCTTTTTTGTTTATTTCCCAGTAATGGGTATTTTCCTCTTTATTTGGCTTTTCAAAGCTTTGAAAAGGGATTTTGATTAGCCTTTTATATTCATAAAGGTTGGGAAGTTGAAAACTAAATTTAAAATATTTCTCCGCGTCTGGTAGTGAAATTATTACTTTAGACTTAGAAATCCCTTTCAACTCAGATAGTGATTTTCTAAAGTTTTCAAAGGGGATATGTTCTAAAACCTCACAACAACTTACCAAATCAAAGGAATCGGAATCTAAAGGAAGAAAATTTACATCGGCAAGGATTTCAGGATCTAACCTTTTATCTATATCTAAAGTAATCACTTTAATATTTTTATTTTTGAGTATGAAGCTTATTATTTTATTTCCTGGACCGATTTCTAAAACAGACTCTGGAGATGATTTAATTATCTCTTTAAACTGATAATAGTAGCTAATGAACCTTTTCTCATTCAAATATGTAGAACCAAAATATACGTTCTCGTCATCCTGGATTGTTGATTCTAAATTTTTTTCGATATACTCATTTGATTTGTTTTCTTTAGACATAGTATCAACGGTCATTATTTTGTGTATATTTTTCAAAATCAAGAATATCAGTGGTATCTTTTCTACCTGGTGGAGAGGGTTTTTCTTTGATTTTTCCAATTGGTATTATACTTATTATCTCTAAATGATTAGGAATATTAAATTCCTTATGAATCCTCTCTTTTTGTTCCTTAGAAACAGATTTAGGCATCCAATTAACCCAACAAGCACCTATTCCTAAATCTTCAGCTTTTAATAATAAATTTTCGATGGCCGCTCCTGCATCCAATCTTGAAAAATATTCGTAACTTTTTTCATTTGACCATGCATTCTTATTAACTAAAACTAAAATTATATTTGGAGCATCCTTCAAAAATTTTTGTCCTTTTATATTATATAAAATATTTATTTTATTCTTGTCTCGGGTGACTATAAAATGCCAAGGCTGCCTGTTACATGAAGATGGCGCCCACTTAGCAGCCTCAATCAATTCATTGAAGAATTTTTTTTCCAGTTTAGATTTTTTCCAGTCTCTAACACTTCTTCTTTCTTTTAATACTCTAGAAAGTTCACTAGAACTTTCTTCTGTGACTTCTGAAACGGGTTTTTTACTTTCTTTTTTACCGTGTAAAACCTTCTCACACCATTTGATTTCTTCATCTGAAAGTATTTCTCTTTTTTTTGCCTCAATATAATATCTTCTAGCTTCAATTAAGTTTATAAAATCTATTTCATTTTCTATCGTTCTCTTTTCAAGTGAATGAACTTTGGATCTTAATTTGGGCATCAATTTTTGATCTTCAAGCTTTCTATGGGAATTAAGTAGTTCAATTTTAAATAGATGAATATATTTTTCTAATAAACTCTTTAACATATTTTTCCTTCCTTCAAGTATTTTTATTGAGTAACCTTTTCCTTGAATCCAATAGGCCAATTTATTTATGATCGATTTTTTTCATCTAACATCCTACGTAACTCCTCAATATATTTAAAGCCTTTTTCCTTCATATCATCTAATCTCTGCTGAAGATGTTTTCCATCTAAACCTTTTTCACATTTCTCGATCTCCTCAACAACTTCTCCAAAATCTTCTTTACCAGACATATCAATATGCCTGTCCAAAAGTGAAAATTCTTCCAATACAGTCTCCTTTTTGTTAATCATATTGGGATTTGAAAAATCTAGAGTGGCAAATGGCGTTCCATTTTTGATACTGAAGATAGTAGAATGCAAACTTTTAGATATTACAAAATCAAAATAGCCATGTATAGAATAGTACTCCAATGGGTCTATTTTTTTAAATAGTTCAATATCGACATTACTACCTCTGTAAGGAGAAACTATTTGATATCCTTTCTCCCTATAATGATCAGCTATTTTCTTTGTAATATCTCCACATTGATGTATTCCTAATATTGGTTTATCTAAAGATATTCCACAATCTATTAAAATATCCTTTAAATCTAAGTTTTGGAAGTCAATTAATAGTGTTGGATCGGGTACACGTTTAACTTTATGGATGCCCAATTGTTCTAAAAAATTTTCAGTATGCTCATCCCGAACACTAATCCTGTCAAAATTAGAAAGGTATTTTTTATATGTACGTTTTTCCGAGGTTGATAAACTTTTATATGTAGTCCCATTTGCTGAGGCAGCAAAAGAAACTTTGAAACATTCTAAACTTGGATCCAAATAATATCCATTTGGAAAAGGTCTATATGTAGGTAGAAGTTTGTTCTTTTTTTCTAAAGTCCAAACCTGATCACTTCCTACTACTAGCATTTCATAATCCTGATTTTTTAAAAATTTGACTGCCTTTTTATGGCTGTTCGTTATGATTCTCTCTGAACTCAAAATATTTTCTTTCTCCAGAAATTTTGTACTAGTATTGTAATCAGGAAGCTTTTTCAAAATCAATTTAGGTGTATTCCTAGTAAGTGTAGCTCCGAATAATTTGTTTATTTCTTTTCCCAGCGTTCTGTAGTCAACAATTTCTATTTTTTTAGATTTGAATTCCTTTTTTAGAGATTTAGCGAGACTATAGGCCTGAAGAATAGCCCCTCTATTTCCGTTATTATGATAGGTTAGTATACCTATTTTACCCATTTTCGAATGCCTCTCTTTCTGCTTCACGATAATTTAAGAAATATTTATCTATCCCTCTATATCGCTGTTAAGGGATTTTCTTTGGTTAGTAATTTAATACAATGTATTTAGAAATTATTGTTTGTAAATCTAACTCCAAACACTTTATATTAAATTTTTTGCGATGATTTTATCGATCATGGTAAGATTATTTATCTAGGTTTTATTTTAGATAAATTAATGACCAATCTCATCTATCTGTACGGCAGGAACGGTTCAACACGAACTTATTCA
>CAYSPQ010000262.1:475-3348 GCA_964432965.1 uncultured Desulfohalobiaceae bacterium | reverse complement strand
CGCCGGCCATGCATCTCCTGGATTCGGCAGGGGCCTTGCGCCGGGAAGTGATGACCTTCGAGCAAGCGGGGGTGTCCTGCGGATAGACCCTGGGCAGAAGGGCGAGTTGCCGGAGGGAAATGGGCAGGGCGGGGCAATCTGCCCTGCCCCTCGAAATAGCGAGCTGCAGTGGGTCAATCCTCCTCGGACTCGGAGATCCAGCGGGAAAGTGTGTCCACTATCTGTCTGGCCTGCTTCTTGTTGGTGATGTTGAATTTGTTCTGGGGCCGGAACTGGCCGCCCACCTTTTTGTAGCGGCGAATGGTGTACTTCTCCGGTCCGAAATCGTCCGATTCCGGATCGAATTGCCGATAGCGGAAGAGGATGGTGGTCCAGGCTCCCTTGGTCAGGATCTCCTTGTCCAGCTCCTGCACTAGGGGCTGACCGTTCTCCTCGTAGGCAATGGTTATATCCTCGATATGTTCGGCCATGGAAATCTCCCTGCATTCTTGGTCCGGGCAACGGCACTTCTATCTATAGCAATAATACAGGATCACAGGTCTGGCAAGCTGTAAAGGCCATAGCAGGAAGACTGTCCCGGCCCTGCAGGGCAGAGCCTCTGCTGCGCTAAATCTTGCCGGACTCCCGCAGGGCTTGCAGGACCACCTTCTGCTGCAGGCGCTCCCTCAGGGAACCAGGTTGCTGCAATTGCATACGCTGCAGATAGGGCTCGGCTCTCTCCGGGACTCCGCCCAGAGCGGTCCTCAAGAGCCCGAAAAGCATGGCTGCTTTCTGCTTGCCCGTCTTGGCGGCAATTGCCTTCAGGGACTGACCCAGGGCCACTTCTTCCTGGGTGAAATCGGTTCCGAAGGGGAAGGAAGAAAGGTGTCCCTGGTCCTGATAGGGTTTTAGCCGATCCCGAAGCATTTCCGGGGTGTTTTGTCTGTATCTGTCGGGTATGCGGTGATCTCGGGGGAGCTTGCCGTGTTCCTTGGCTTGTCGCATCAGCTGGTCCTGGAATCTGGAATCCGTGATGTTCAGCATCTGCGAGATTATTTCCTTGTCCCGTTTGCCCCGCAGGTCAGCAATACCGTATTCGGTTATGACTATGTCGCGAAGATGGCGGGGTATGGTTGTGGCTCCGTATTCCCAGACAATGTTGGATGTGGTTTCTTTCTTTCCGGCCCGGGTGCTCCTTAAGGTGATAATGGAGCGGGCGTCGGGAAGAGCGTGGGCCATGGCCACGAAGTTGTACTGGCCCCCGGGGCCGCTGATTACGCGGCAGTTGTCCAGGGTGTGTGCTATTACCGCGCCGTTTAGGCGCATCATGAGGGCGGTGTTGATGAAGCGACCCTTTTTCCTTTGCAGCCTTTTCAGGCGCTCTCCGCCGTAGAGCTGATTCACGTATTCCACTCCGCGCATGTTTATTTCCCGCAGATTTTCCTCGGCCAGGGAATGCAGGTACTCGTAGAACCCGCTGGGGCCCAGGAAGAAGCTGGCGTTTATCGCGGTGCCGTTGGTGAGCCGGCTTCCCAGGCAGTATTGGGCTACTTGTTTAAAGTTGTCCTCGTCCTCCAGGTCGTTGGATATCTCCCTGTCCTGGCAGTAGAGCTTGCCCTGGCTATACTGCACGTCCGGACGAAAGATGCCGAAGCGGACAAGAAAACGGCAGTCCTCCTCAGTTAATCGGGAATGGATGGCCAGATGCTCCAGGAGCAGACGCAGGGTATCGGGTGTAACTTCTTCATCTATAAGGCCCTCGTTCAGCAGAAACTGCAGTGTCTCGTTGTCGTATACCCTGCGCTTGAGGATGTCTTCCCTGTAGAGCTCTATCATGGTGTCCACCAGCATTTCCGAAGAGCCGTGCAGGCCCTGTCGGAATACTCCGGTTCCACCCTCCTGGCTCAAAAGATCTCCATAGCGGTTGTGCACGTCCATATTCCCAAGAATATCCTGATAGACCCGGTTGTCCTTGTGACGCAGGAGCATGGAGCCTACCATAGCGTCGCCCAGGGACCCTATGCCTATCTGCACTGTTCCCCCGTCCTGAATCAGCGAGCTGGCGTGGAGGCCGATGGACCAGTCGGACAAGGCCAAGGATTCCTTGGGAGTATTGTACAATTTGAAATCTAGCTTACGATTGTCCAGGACAATGTCGTAGAATTGTGGCTCAATGCAGGCTTCCCCGTACATAAAGGGCATGTTGGGATTTACTTGAGCCACCAGGGCCATGTTCGCCCCATTGGCTATGTATTGGCGCATATGGCGGCCGGCCTCCAAGTGAGTGTCCGGGCTGGAACCCATGCTGAAATAGGTCTGTCCGTTTATTTCCCTAGAGGAGACCATCTGTACCAGGACATTAACCCCCTGGATCATTCCGTCTCGCACCGCATGGGTATAGTTGCTGCACAGGAAGTTTTGCTGGGAATAGTCGCACTTGAGGCACTGCCCGGGCAGGAAAAAGAACTGCACCAGATCTACATTGGAGGGAAGATTTCCCTTTTGCAAGTCCATGGAGTACTGCAGATCCTCGTAGCCCTCCCACAGCCTGTCGCGCATGGGTTCCACTAGTCTGCGCTCCAAGTCGCTGGACCAGCCGGGCCTGTTCAAGTTCAGGGCAGTAAGCAGGGTCAGGTGCAGGCTGGAGTCGTTCTTGGCCCTTTGATACAGGGCGTTTAGCAGGGAATTGGGCTTGCCGATGCCGAAGGGGGCAGCTACGACCAGGGTCTTGCCTACTTTGTCTATAAGGCTCTGCACACAGTTATCCAAGTCCTGGAAATACTCTGGCCTGTTTTCGGACATACCGGGTTCTCCGTAAAGGGTTTACCATATTGTGTTGGCATTGAATGAATGTTTCTTGGGGGCTGGAGGTAATTTATGGGTAATAGCAGCAG
>CAYSPQ010000262.1:0-465 GCA_964432965.1 uncultured Desulfohalobiaceae bacterium | reverse complement strand
TTGAAATAAGGATCCATCTGATAAACAAAGTTTAAGTGCAGAGAAGTAGATTTAAGCATAAACTGACAATAATATGGTATCTACTATTCAATATCTGATAAACTAGATCTCTATAAAGTTATAAACTCTATGTGTCAATGGTTGTGATCGAAATTGTATAAATAGATAGAAAAGTAATAATCTCTGTATGATAGATAAGTGGAAAAAATCATTTTTCTGATTGATGTATGAAGGAAGATTTTTGTTGAGGGCATAGTACAAATGATACTCCTCTCAATATCAGTAACCGATTCGAAGCGTATTTGCGCTTGATATCACAAGAAGACAAAATGAACATTGTTAATGAACAGGATTAAAGTTGAGACATTTTAAAAGCCCAGTGTCCAGAGCAGGCTCTTCCTTGTAGAATGCCACTGCAAAAATTTAAAAATCAGGCAATGGCTTTTGATTAAGGTGCTCTAACTC
>CAYSPQ010000261.1:0-3363 GCA_964432965.1 uncultured Desulfohalobiaceae bacterium | reverse complement strand
CACAGGCAACATCGTACGGAACCAACCCTGCAGGAATTTTGCTTTTGTCATGTTTTTCCCTAAACTTTGCCATTTCCTGTTGACAGCCTACAAAGAGGCAACTATATTGTATAAGTTGACCCATTCGGAGAGGTCTTTTGTATTATTTTTTTCTTCAGGAGCAGACGAGAATGAGTAAGAAGATGTACGTCGGGAATCTGGCATTTCAATCCACTGAGCAGGACATTGAGAAGCTTTTCAGCCAATTCGGAGAAGTGGAAACCGTCAATCTTATCACGGACAGAGAAACCGGAAGGTCCCGCGGATTTGCCTTTGTGGAAATGTCCGTGGAGAATGCCAACAGCGCCATGGAAGAACTGGATGGAACCAGCTTCGAGGGCCGCACGCTCAAGGTGAACGAGGCCAGGCCCCGAACCTGATCAGGCAGATATCCCCCCGTATCCTTGCGGATGCGGGAATTATCCGTGTAGAAAACCGCCTCAAGGGCGGTTTTCTTATTTCAAGTCAGTGTCTATTGTCAGTTGGTCTATATGATGCATCTGCAAAAATCCTAAATTAAACTCATCCGTATAGAATCAGATAAATAACTATTTGATTTTACGCAACCCTTGAAACGTTAAGCTGCCTAAAAAAAGAATCTCAGGCGCGTCTTATATGGACCGACTACTCAGTTGCCTCGCTGAGAGACAGACATTTTATGCCCATTTCCAGCATATCTTCAATATTGTTTTCCTCTACGCGCCTGGAGCTGGCGGAACAGGCGTCAGTGACCACAACCACCCGATAATCCCTGGACAGGGCGTCCACTGCTGTGGAACGGATGCAGTTCGGGTACTGAGTGCCGGCTATGGCTAGGGTTTCAATGCCCAGGCGGCGCAGCAGAATGTCTAATTCTGTGAACAAGAAGGCACTGAAACGCTTTTTTACAAGAAGGTAATCCTCGGGCTTTACCTCCAGTCCATCAACGATTTGGGCTCCCTGAGATCCTGTCACGCATATGCCTCCTCCCTCCCTGAAAAGCTGCACTCTGGTGTGCTCCACGTCGCTTGCGTCCGCTCGATGCTCCCTGGTTACGTATATTACCGGCCACTCGTTGCCTCGGAAAAAGTCCGCCAATTTCCGGATGACGGGGACAGTGTCCATGGCACCGGGAACATGGCAGGGAGAGCCGGGCAGCACGAAATCGTTCTGCATGTCAATAATGGCCAGGGCGGGTTTGTGCAAAGAAGTCATAGCCACCTCGAGTGCGGCACCTTTGCTGTAGTCCTGCAATCCTGCTAAATTGATTGCTAAGTCTCAAAAAAACGATTTGTTGCAAAATCCCCTTCTGCAGCATGCTTTCCGTTAAGAGCCTTTACTCAAATCCATTCTTCTCGCTTCTTGCTCATTGCCAGTAGCTAATTGTTATCCGCCAGCCTGACCGGGCAGTTCCATGGCGTTGATGTAGCTATCCATGAATCCCGGCAAATCTGCTGTGGACACGTGGGCAATGTTTTCGGCCAGGGACTCCAGATAGCGGCGGTAGGTAATGTCATTTAAGAGCCAGACGCAGCCGCTGCGACTGGCGTTACCGGCAAAGCCCACCTTGCTCGTGCTCCCGGCAGGGATGAGCCCGATCCTTTCCAGGCTGTCCGGGTTCAGGTGATAGCCGAAGCCTCCGGCTATGATTATGCTCTCCAGATCCTGCGGGGAGAGCCCTGACTCGCTGAGCAGAATATCTATTGTAGCCCGGATGGCGCCCTTACACAGTTGGATCTCCCGTACGTCCTCCTGGGTGAAAACCACATCCTCATTCTCACGCAGTCGGACAGCAGGCTGACCGTTTCTGGTATACAGCATCCCCTGCAACTCCGGGGAAATGTGCTGGCCCGGGTCTACATACATTCTTCCCGTTTCCTGCACAATCCCCAGCTGCAACAGGCAGGCCAGAAGATCCACTATTCCGCTTCCGCAGATGCCCTTTGCGGGTAGCTCGCCTATAGTCTCAATCTGCAGTGTGTAGCCGTCTGTGTAGGCTGCGGAAACAGCTCCCAGCGTGGCCCTCATGCCGCTGGTAAGCGTGGCCCCCTCGAAAGCCGGTCCGGCTGCTGTGGAGGCCGCCACTCTCCTGCCGAGATTGTTTACAGCTATCTCCCCGTTCGTGCCCGCGTCCAGATAGAGCACCCTGGCATTGTCGTTGAAGAACTCTCCGCTCATCAGCATGCCCGCGGTCACGTCCGTTCCGATGAAGGCATGCAGGATTGGCGGAATGTAGACCCTGGCCGAGGGGTTAGTGTGTAGTCCGAACTGCGAAGCCGGATGGCTGCTGCTGCCTTCCAGGTCCACCCGGAAGGGGATCCTGCCCAGGGGAGAGGGATCCATTCCTGCGGCCAGCTGCAGCATAGTGGGATTACCCCCCAGGACGGCGTCCAGGATCTGTCGGCAATGGGAGCCGTGATCCGAGCACGCCTGATGTATCAACTGGTTCAGGCCCCTTCGCACTGTGGTGCAGAGCTGCTCCAGACCCTCGGGGGTGGAGCCGTGCTGGATGCGAGAGATGGCGTCCTGGCCGTACATGCTCTGCGGATTAAGGCCGGAGGCGGTGGCCAGTTCCTGTCCCGAGCTCAGGGAAACCAGGGTGAGCACTATGGCGGTGGTTCCCAGGTCCACTGCTAATCCCAGTGGGTCCAGCCCCTCGCGCCAGTCGGGCAGATGGATTGCTTCTTTCAGACCGTGATAGTGAACCCTCCACTGGCCCTGTTCATCTTGGAATACACGCACCGCACTGGCAACGCGCGTCCAGCTGAGGCGCTCTCCCTCCAAGATCTGCTGGGACTGCCTTATCCTTTGCGCGTCCCGGCTGAAATCCTCCGGCAGGCGAATGGCCAAGTCGGATTGCGGCACTACGCGGCAGGAAAGCCTTAGTCCCTGTTCCTCCTGTTCCGGGGTTATCTTTCTGTGTGGTGTTGCCGGAACCTGCTGCGGATGCTGCACCCATACCCCGCACTGGCCGCAGATGCCCTCGCCGTTGCAGGGGCTCTCGAGGTGGATCCCGTGCCGCAGAAGAGTCTGGCGCAGATTTTCTCCGGAAAGGGCCTGTAATGTCTCTCCCAGGGGGCTTATTCTGATTCTGGCACCGTCGGACATGACCTGCTGCCTCTTCTTTGGGAAAAAACGGCTGGCTAGAACGGATACAGATCAGACAGACGCATCCGCGCGGGTCAGGGTGACGGACTCCTGCAACTCACCGGCCAGGGACTCCAGCTCGTTGCGGAACCTGCTTTCGTCCACTCCATCAGGGATCTCGATCAGGGAGTCCATACGGAAAAGGAGGGTTCCGCTGTGCCTTCCCTGTTCCATCCGGGTGTCCATCCTCAGGATGTT
>CAYSPQ010000260.1:0-3365 GCA_964432965.1 uncultured Desulfohalobiaceae bacterium | reverse complement strand
TGATATCGATATCTCTACCCTGGTGGCACAGATCAATCAGGAAAGCGAGAATACCGGCGTGACAGCGGAAGAGACCGATGAAGGCTTGAGGCTCATGAGCGAGGACGGCCGGGATATAGTAGTAAATGAAGAGGCAGGAGGTGATGTTACTGGTATACTTGGAGGACAAGGAGAAGATAACACCGCAGCCTATCGGGGCCAGGTGAATGTGACCTCGGAAGACACCGTTAACTGGGAAAACACTGGTGACAACGCTGGAAGTGTATTCGAGGAAGGGGCAACGGATACATACAACCCCGAATACTTGGAGTCATCTGACATCAGGGAGGTGGAGGACGCCCGTGCCGCAATCGAGCACATCGACTCCGCCATCAACGACGTGGACTCCTTCCGGGCCACCATGGGCGCGGCCCAGAACCGGATGGACTCCACCATAGCCAACCTGGAGAACGCCTCCCAGAACCTGACCGAGGCGCGGTCCCGCATCGAGGACGCGGACATAGCCAAGGAGTCCTCGGAGCAGACCATGAACAACGTGCGCAGGCAGGCCTCGGCCGCGGTTCTCACCCAGGCGAACCAGTCCCCGCAGCTCGCTCTGCAGCTGCTGGGCGGCTAACCGGTTCCATCCGGGCCGGGGGCTCTGGCCCCCGGCCCTTCTAACCTACAAGCACGGCTTACAGGAGGTGGGCCATGGTTGATCCGGTAAACCAGCCAACACCCTCCCCTTCCCCGGAAAAGCCGGCTGACTCCATGCAGCAGATCCAGCGAACCGGCCGCCAGCAGCAATCCCTGGAGTCCAGGCAGGCAACCGAGCAGCAGAAGGCGGTCTCCGAAGGGAGAAAGGTCGCCGATGCCCGCGAGAGCAGCGAAGAGATGACCGAGCGGGGCGAGCAGGTGGCCCGCAAGAGCCGGGAGGAACTGGAGGATATCCGGGACGCGGTGAACGACGCCCTGAAGGACATGAACATCGGGCTGGACTTCGAGGAGGACGACGAGCTGGAGGAGCTGGTGGTCAAGGTCATGAACCGCGAGACCGAGGAGCTGATCCGCAAGATCCCCCCGGAGGCCATGCTTGAGGTGGCCAAGAGAATGGAGGAGATGGCCGGGGTGTTCGTGGATAGGTGGGGGTAATGGGAGTTGAAAGTGGGACGGTGCGAAGGTGAGAAGGTAGGAAAGTGTGAAGGTGGGAAAGTGTGAAGGTGGGAAAGTGGGAAGGTGGGAAAGTAAAAAAGCGGGTAAGTGATTAAGTTTTAGGTTTTAAGTTTAAGTAGATATATAATTGGAGAAGTGGAAGCTGCGGGTTTTACGGGGTGAGTTAACCCGGAGGCTAGGCCGGGCAGGGAGCCAAGGAGAGAAATATGAGCTTGGGAAGCGTCAGCGGGGTTTTCCCCGGAGGCAGGCCCAGCGGGCTGCCGGAGGACATAGTGCAGCAGCTGGTGGAGGCCAAGCGGAATGAGAGGATGCGGCCCCTGGAGCAGGATATGCAGGAGGCCAATCAGCAGCGGGACGTCTACTCCGGCCTGGACTCGCAGCTCACGGAGATGAAGCGCGCGGCGGACAATCTGAACGACGGCAGCGCCTTCCGGGTGCAGAGCGCCTCCTCCACTAACCCGGAGGCAGTCTCGGCAAGCGCCGAACCGGACGCTGCTGAGGGGCTGTACAGGGTGGAGGTGGAGAGCCTGGCCCGTGCCCACAACCACGTCCTGGGAGTGTCCGGGGACAACTCCGAGTTGGAGGGAATAGAGGACCCGGATGAGCCAGACCTGATAAACGAGGACATGCAGATATCCTTCCACCACGGTGGAGAGGAATACAGCTACATAACGGACGAGGACAGCACCCTGAATTCCCTGGCCCGGGAGATATCCGAGGACGGCAACGGGGTCACGGCAAATGCGGTGAACATGGGAAGCGGAGAGGAGCCGCAGTACGTGCTGACCCTGAAGAGCGAGAGCCCCGGAGCCGGGGACAATCGGATAACCCGGGATGGTGACCCGGAAAACACCGGGGTCGCGATCGAGGACACCACAGAAAACGGAAACACCCTGTTCGCCGAGGGGGCAGCAGGGCAGGAGGTCGCCCAGAGCGGGGAGAACGCGGTCTTCTCCGTGGACGGCATCCAGTACGAGCGCGAGAGCAACCAGGTCTCGGATGTGGTGGACGGGCTGACCCTGGACCTCAACCAGGCGGACTCCGAGGCGGAGGTCTCGGTGGACCGGGACGTGGAGGCGGTGACGGAGAAGGTGCAGTCCTTTGTGGAGGCCTTCAACAACACCAGCAATTTCATCAGTGACCTGAGCGCATACGACAAGGAGGAGGACGAGGCCGGCCCCCTGATGGGCAGCACCCTGGCCAGGTCCGCGGACTCGCGCATGAGCCGGGTAATCACGGAGCCCGTGGCCGGCACAGCGGAGGAGCCCTACCAGTACCTGAACCAGGTGGGGCTGGAGCTGGACAGGGAGGGCAACCTGGAGTTCGACTCCGGGACATTTGCCTCCCGCATGCGGGAGGACCCGCAGGCAGTGGAGAACCTCTTTGTCGGGGACAAGGGGGCTGCGAACAAAATGGCCTCCGCCCTGGGCCAGTATACGGACGACAGGGACGGGATGCTAACCTATAAGCTGGAATCCATCGACACCAGGGTGGACAGGATACACGACCGCATAGAGCAGGAGGAGGAGCGGCTGATTAATTACCGGGACCGCCAGGTGCAGAAGTTCACTCACATGGAGCAGGTGATAAGCAGATACCAGAGCATGGAGCAGGAGTTGGACAACTGGATCAGCCGCATGAGAACAGATGAGTAAAAGGGCAAGGAGAGGCAGGATATGAATGATCCATATAGCTTCTACAAACAGAATCAAATAGCCAACGCCACGCAGGAGGAGCTGATGCTGCAGCTCCTGCAGGGGGCCCTGATTCGCGTCAAGGGCGCCAGGGAGATGTGGCACAAGGGGGAGAAGGTTAGGGCAATGGAGATGCGCTCCCGGGCCCAGGACATTATCTGCTACCTGGACGAGACCCTGGATTTCGAGAACGGCGGGGACATGGCCTACGAGCTGGACGCGCTCTACGCCTTCATGAACCGGGAGATCCTGCGCTCCACCCGGGAGAGGGACTTCGAGATCCTGGCCAATGTGGAGGATGTGCTGAACGATCTCTACGTGGGCTTCCGGGATGCGGTGGAGGAGTACAAGAAGGCCAAGACCGGGGCCGCAGAAGCGGCGGTGGAGAATGCATACGAGCGTATCGCCGTGGGCGATTGATTTTCCTTGCGCCCCTCTCCTGGATAAACTCCGGCTCGGGCAGGGTGCCCGGGCTGGAGTTTTTTGTGTACTGGGGGGGCAGTGGGTCAGTGGGTCAGT
>CAYSPQ010000259.1:0-3374 GCA_964432965.1 uncultured Desulfohalobiaceae bacterium | reverse complement strand
GCAAACACTGCTGCAAGGTAGATGAACTATGCTGGGACTCAGCGACCCCTGGATTATTCTGGCCTATGCCCTTTCTGTCTTTAGCTCCCTCCTCTGCATTGTTTACGGCGCGATAAAATGGAACAAGGATTAGCAGTCAAACTAGGCAGGCACATACGGCTCTGACCATCGCTTCCCCTGGAGCCCTTTCTGCGCCCTGCCGGAGATGTTTTTCAGCCGCAGGCTCAAGGTAGCAAGGTAGTTCCCGACCATGAAGGAATATTTCCTGCTCTACGCTATTGTTATCGGCTATATAGCCATACTGGCTTTGCTGGGTTATCTGGGCTACAGAAACACCAGGGCGACCGACGATTACGTGTTGGCCGGAAGGAATTCCCACCCCATCATTATGGCCCTGTCCTACGGGGCCGCCTTCATCAGCACTTCCGCCATAGTCGGGTTTGGAGGAGCCGCCGGAGCTTTCGGCATGGGACTGCTCTGGTTGACCTTTCTTACCATTTTCGTGGGGGTTTTCGTGGCCTTTATCTTCTTCGGCAAGAGAACCAGGTACATGGGCAGGAACTTAAAGGCCATGACCTTTCCGGAGCTGATGGGCAAAAGGTACGACTCCTCCTTCATCCATGTGTTCTGCGCGGCTGTAATCCTTCTTTTCATGCCCTTGTATGCCGGAGCCGTGCTCATAGGGGCGGCAAGGTTCCTGGAGGAGACCCTGAACTTCGACTACCTTACCGCCCTTTACGTTTTCACCGCAATACTTGCCTGCTATGTGACCATCGGGGGATTGAAGGGAGTGATGTATTCCGACGCCTTCCAGGGCACAGTTATGTTCCTGAGCATGACCTTTCTGCTCGTGTTCACCTATTCCCAACTGGGAGGCGTTACCGAGGCCCATACCGCATTGGCCGAGATGAGCGACAAGGTGCCGGAGAGCCTGGAGGCAATGGGGCACCAGGGATGGGCCAGCATGCCCTCCTTCGGATCCCATCTTTGGTGGGTCCTGGTTTCCACCCTGGTTCTGGGCGTGGGTATAGGCTGCCTGGCCCAGCCTCAACTGGTAGTCAAGTACATGACCGTGCAGAGCAGCAATTCCCTGAACCGGGCCTGCCTCGTGGGAGGCATCTTCATTCTGGCCATGACCGGAGTAGCCTTTATTGTGGGCTCCCTTTCCAATGTCTATTTCTTCCAGGCGGAGGAACAGGTGGCCTTCACCGCTGTGGAGGGAAACTACGACCGAGTCCTTCCCCTTTATATAAACAGTTTTCTGCCTGCCTGGTTCTCCTATCTCTTCATGGTCGCCCTGGTGGCGGCAGCTGTGTCCACCCTGTCCAATCTCTTCCACACCATGGGCACCGCCCTGGGCCAGGATATCTATGAGAAGTGCTTCGGGGCAGACAAAAGCGGCTCCGAAGACAACAGGCAATCCGTATTATTCGTTCGGATCGGGATTGTGGCCGGCATCGTCCTGAGCGTCATCCTTGGGCACAAGCTGCCCATCGCCATTATAGCCCGGGCCACGGCCATGTTTTTCGGAATAGCCGCTGCCACCTTTCTCCCTATTTACATGCTGGGCATGTTCTGGAAAGGGGTAACCAGGACCGGGTCAATTGCGGGAATGGTGGCCGGAGCGGGTAGCGCCCTTTTCTGGCTGGCCTTCGTGTTTGCCGATGTGGCCGAGCCGCTGGGCATCTGCCAGGCCATCTTCGGCACCCCCTATCTGATAAGCTCCCATCCCTGGCCGGTAGTGGATCCCATACTGATCGGACTGCCCTTCTCCCTGGCGGTTACTTTTCTGAGCAGCCTGTTCACCCCGTCTTTTCCCAAGTCGCACGTAGACCTCTGCTTTGACGACGTTTGCAGATAGGGCATCCAACCCGGCCGCCGGAGCCTTGGGCAGGAAGCGGCCGGCTCAACCGCTAGAGCCCCCTGCCTCACCCTGTCCTCGACCCGGGCAATAAAGTCTCCTGCTTTACCCGCATTGGAAAAGCATCTTGCCTTTATTAAAATCCAGCAGATACTTTCCGTTTCGGAGTCGGCGTATGGGAACCTGCGGCATGTGCAGCACCCAGGGGCCTCTGATATCCGATCGCATAGGCTTTTGCGCCGAATGCGTTCGCCACCGCTTTTCCCGGGTCTGGCCGCGGATAAAAGCAGTCCACGACAACAGCAGGCAGCGCTACGGTCTGCCCACGAAGGCCCCCAGCACTCCAGGTGGGCTTTACTGCGGCCAGTGTATGCACGAGTGCCGAATGGGGGAAGGAGACATCGGCTATTGCGGAGTCAGGCGCGTTCAGGGGGGAAGGATTCTGGGAGGAAGGCCCCATGAGGGCAACCTGTCCTTTATGCACGATCCTCTGCCAACCAACTGCGTGGCGGATTACACCTGTGCCGGGGGCACCGGTTGCGGATACCCGAGATACGCCCACAAGCCCGGGCCAGAGAAGGGATTCAACAATCTGGCAGTATTTTACCACGCCTGCGGGTTCAACTGCCTCTACTGCCAGAACTATCACTTCAAGCGCCACACCAGTTCCCCCGGACGGACCAGCTCCTCGGAGCTGGCTGCCGCCGCGGACAAGCGCACCAGCTGCATCTGCTACTTCGGCGGCGATCCCACGCCCCAGATCCTGCACGCCATAAAGGCCTCGCGGCTGGCCCGCAGAAGGGCGGCCGGAGGAATCATGCGCATCTGCTGGGAAACAAACGGATCGGTGAATCCCGGGTACCTGGACCACCTTTTCCAGCTCTCCCTTGTCTCCGGAGGATGCATCAAGTTCGACCTCAAGGCCTGGAGCGAGTCGGTGCACTATGCCCTTTGCGGGGTCAGCAACCGCAGGACGCTGGAAAATTTTCGCACACTGGGAGGTCTCTCCCATCAAAGGAGGGAGCCTCCCCTTTTGACAGCCAGCACCCTTATGGTGCCGGGATACGTGGATCAGGAGGAAGTCCGTGAGCTCGCCAGCTTCATCGCCTCCCTGGATCCGGAAATCCCCTATTCACTGCTTGCTTTCTATCCCACCTTCCAGCTTGTGGACCTGCCCATCACCAGCAGGGCACAGGCGGAGCGCTGCCGACGGGCCGCCCTGTATGCCGGGCTTCGAAACGTCCACCTGGGCAACGAGCACTTGCTGCGTTAGTCGGGAACCATCCCTTCAAGTCCACAAATAAAGGACCAGGGGCAGGGTCGCCGCGGAGAGGGCGGTTTGCAGGGTAATGATGGCCGCCATCAGTTCAGTGTCCCCTCCCAGTTGCCGGGCCAGGATATAGGTGGACATCGCAGTGGGCACTCCGGAGAAGAGTATGGCCACGGTCAGGGCGGGGCCGGTTACGCCGAACAGAGAGCACCAGAGAGCAGTCAGGCCCGGATAGAGCAGTAG
>CAYSPQ010000258.1:0-3383 GCA_964432965.1 uncultured Desulfohalobiaceae bacterium | reverse complement strand
CAGGATGGCCCGGGCGCACAACAATGCCAATATTCTCTGCCTCGGTGCGCGCGTCATTGGAAAGGATCTGGCCCTGGCCATCCTGGAGGACTTTCTAGGAACCGGATTCGAGGGGGGCAGACACGAAGAGCGCATCAAGCTAATGGATAATCTAGCCACCCTAGACATGGAAAATTCCCGTAAACCCTGAAAAGGAGAGCCCCACATGCAAAAGATGGAACCCATCAAGCCGGGTACCGCATACCTTGGCCGTCTGGAGTACGGCTCCGACCTCTTGGATTCACTGACCCAAATCTGCCAGGACAAATCCATCTTCTTGGGTCGCGTGGAAGCCATAGGCGCCCTGCAAAAAGCCAGGCTCGGCTACTACGACCAGCTGGATAGGAAGTACCGTTTCTTCACCGTGGACAGGGGAGTGGAGATCGTCAGCCTTATGGGAAACATTTCCGTAAAGGACGAGAGCCCCATGGTTCACGCCCACCTTGCCCTGTCCGACGAAGACGGCACAACCCTGGGAGGCCATCTAGCCCAGGGCTGCGTGGTTTTTGCCTGCGAATTCATGCTGCATCCATGTAGCGGACCGAATTTCATTCGCGGCTACGACGAGCAAACCGGCCTACCCCTCTGGTCCTGAGCTCGGCATCCTGCACTTTCTCACCTGCAAGAGCTTGTCAGCAATATTTCCTGGTTCCCTTCCCCGAGAGCCTTACTGCTACAGGGGAACATTTAACCCTTCCCCTTGACAGGCAGCAGAAAGTGTTATATTAAATAACTCACTTGACATCAAAATATACTCATATAAACATGAAAACAGAAAAATATTTCAAGGCCCTCTCGGACGAAACGAGACTACGTCTTTTTTACCTTCTTATCCACTACGAGTTGAACGTAAACGAGCTCGTGCTGATCTTGCAGATGGGCCAGTCCCGCATCTCCAGGCACCTAAAGGTGTTGAGCGAGAGCGGTCTCCTGCGCTATCGCCGGGATGCAGGGTTCACCTACTATCAAGTGCGCACCGACCCGCAGCTGAAGACCTTGATCAAGTTCGTCCAGGACAATTTGGCGGAGGATCCGGCCCGGGAAGATCTCTACCGGGCTCAAACCATAATCAGGGAGCGCAAGAACGAGACTCGCCGTTTTTTCAATCAGATTGCCGAGCACTGGGAACGCCTGAAAAAGGACATTCTCGGCGAAGTAGACATCTCCCGCACAGTAAGCGAAAACGTGCCTCCCGCCAATCGGGCTGTGGATATAGGCTGCGGCACGGGAGAGTTGATGCTCTATCTGTTGCCCAAGACGGACAAGGTAATCGGCGTGGATCACTCCGCTCAAATGCTCAACATGGCCCGACTCAAGCTCGAGGCTCATCAATTTTCCGACAGGGTCGACTTGCGCCTGGGAGAGATGGAACATCTTCCCTTGCGGGATAAAGAGGTGGAAGTTGCCACCATGAGCATGGTGCTGCACCATTCTCCTTTGCCGCAGGCGGGAATAGAGGAGGCGAACCGAGTGCTCCTGCCCGGTGGGATCCTGGTTATAGCCGATTTCGCCAAGCACTCCCGGGAGGATATTCGCAGAAAATATGGTCAGACCTGGTTGGGCTTCGAACAAGAGGATATTCAGACCTGGCTGGAGGCTGCCGGCTTTGAGCTGCAAAAAAACGAGAGTCATCCCGTTCGACACGGTCTGTTCGTAAACATTTTCCGTTCGGTCAAATCAAGCGAAGCACAAGCCTAAGAAACAAGGAGCAAAAAACATGGACAAGGGAAAGAGCTACGAGGTCAAGGATCTGTCCCTGAGCAGTCAGGGGAAGAAGAATGTGGAGCTGGCCGAGATGCACATGGGGGCCCTTTTGGAGGTCAAGAAGCGCTTCGAGAAGGAAAAGCCCCTGAAGGGCGTTCGGATCGGTCTAGCCCTGCACGTAACCAAGGAAACCGCAGTGCTGGTTCGCACCCTGAGCGCAGGCGGCGCTGATGTAGCCATAACTGGCTGCAACCCGCTTTCCACCCAGGATGATGTGGCTGCCGCTCTGGCCGACGAGGGGGTAAAGGTCTGGGCCTACAAAGGAGAGACCAGGGAGGACTATTACCGTTATATCAACAATGTGATCGAGAGCAAGCCCCAGATTACCATCGACGACGGATGCGACTTGGTCTCCGAGATACACAAGAATCACACCCACCTGATTCCGGACATTATTTGCGGCTGCGAGGAGACCACTACCGGAATCATCAGGCTACAGGCCATGGAGAAGGACAATGCCCTGAAATATCCCATGATAGCGGTAAACGACAACATGACCAAGCACATGGTGGACAACTTCTACGGCACCGGTCAGTCCACTGTGGACGGCATTCTCCGGGCGACCAACATCCTCTTTGCCGGCAAAACAGTGGTTGTTTGCGGCTACGGCAGCTGCGGCAAGGGCGTGGCCCAGAGGGCCAAGGGCCTGGGAGCCAATGTGCTGGTCACGGAAGTGGACAGTTTCCGTGCACTGCAGGCAGTGTACGATGGGTTCCGCGTGACCAAGATGGAAGAGGCCGCAAAGCTGGGAGATATTTTTGTCACCGTAACCGGCAACAAGCATATAATTCGTGTGGAGCACATGAAGCAGATGAAGAACGGGGCAGTCATGGCCAACTCGGGACACTTCGACAACGAGATCCATCTGGAGGGCTTGAGCCAGGCCAGCCAGTCCCGCCGCAACGTCAGACCCTTCATGGAGGAATACGTCATAAACGGCAAAAAGCTCTTCGTCCTGGGAGAAGGCAGGCTGATCAACCTGGCTGCAGCGGAGGGCCACCCCAGTGAAGTGATGTCCACCTCCTTCTGCGGACAGGCCCTTGCCTGCGAATACGGGGTGAAAAACAAGGGCAAGATGCCCAATCAAGTCGTTCAGTTGCCCCAGGAGCTGGACAAGGAGATCGCCTCACTCCAGCTCTCGGCCATGAACATGGAGATAGACCAGATGACCAAGGAACAAGAGGAATACCTCAATTCCTGGGAGGAAGGAACTTAATCCTTATCGCTCGGAAAGCTGTGTCAGTCCGGCCGTCCCATGGGGCGGCCGGATTTTTTTGTCCCATCCGCATCTGCCCATGGACCCCAGGACAAGCTTTATCTTGACAAGGGACAACTATTGCTTTATTGAACATATGTTCAATTGTTAACTGGAGAATGGCCATGACCGAGCACCAGGACAAGGATTCCTGCCTCTATCGGCAGATTCACCCAGAACGCATCCAACGGGTGTGGGCCGTTAGCCTGCCGGAAGACACCGTTTTGGAGCTGGCTGAATTGTTCAAGGTGCTGGGCGAGCCTTCGCGAGTCAAAATCCTGCACGCACTGGCCCAAGAAGAGCTTTGCGTCTGCGACCTGAGTGA
>CAYSPQ010000257.1:0-3391 GCA_964432965.1 uncultured Desulfohalobiaceae bacterium | reverse complement strand
AATCTCAAGTTCAAGGCCCGAAAAATGTTCAAGGAAGCAATTCAGCCGGGTAAATCTTTTTTTGGCGCACCACACCGGGAGTCAAGTAGCCTGCGGCAGAGCTTGAGCTTCTGGAAGCCTTAAGAATAGAGTTTATTGCTACACCCATTCCCGCTGTAAAGAGAGGGATATGACACCTGAAGGGAAATGGCAGGACAAGCCTGTTCTGATCCTGGGAGCCACGGGGTACGTGGGCGGGCGCCTGGTGCCACGGCTCCTGGAAAGAGGCTACCGAGTTCGGGCCGGAGTCAGATCTCCGGCCAAGCTGGCCTGTCGGCCCTACGGAGACCATCCGAATCTGGAAATCGTGTACGCGGACATGACGGATGCGGAGTCTCTTGGCAGCGCCATGTCCGGTTGCCGGGCGGTGTATTACCTGGTGCACTCCATGAGCTCGGGCGGTCGAGATTTTGCGCACGCGGACCAGGAAGCGGCCGGAAACACCGCTCAAGCGGCAGCCGAGGCGGGAGTGGAGCGTATCATCTACTTGGGCGGCCTGGGGGAGGCAAGCGATGACCTGAGCGAGCACCTCAAGTCTCGCTCCGAGGTCGGCAGGATACTTGAGCAGGGTTCCGTGCCCGTGACTCAGTTTCGAGCTGCCATCATTCTGGGTGCGGGGTCGGCCTCCTTCGAGCTGGTGCGTTACCTGGTGGAGCGCCTGCCGGTCATGATAGCACCCAAGTGGGTGCATACCGAGGCCCAGCCCATTGCCATAAGCAACGTCCTTTACTACCTGCAGGAATGCCTGGAGAGCGAGGCCACGGCAGGAGAAACTTTCGACATTGGCGGCCCGGAGGTCCTGAGCTACAGGGATCTGTTCCATCTATACGCAGATGTGGCCAATCTCCGACACCGCCTCATCATTCCGGTCCCGCTGCTTACCCCCAGACTCTGCTCCTATTGGGTCCATCTGGTCACCCCTGTTCCTTCCTCCATTGCCAGGCCGCTTATCGAGGGCCTTCGCAATCGCGTGGTGTGCGGGGACAATAGAATCCGGGACATCATACCCCAAAGGATGGTTCCCTGTCGGGAAGTCATGGACTCCGCCCTGCAACAGGTGAAGTTTTCCGAGGTGGAGACCTGCTGGTCCGATGCGGGGGCGCTCAGGCCTCCGGAGTGGATCGCCTGCGGGGACGCCTCCTATGCGGGGGGAACTGTCGTCAGCTGTGACCACCGCATAGTGGTTCGGGCAGACAAGGAGGAACTGTGGGAGCGCATCCTCACCGTGGGCGGGGACAACGGATGGTTCTTCGCCAACTGGATCTGGAAGCTCCGGGGATTGCTGGACCGTCTGGCCGGCGGATCCGGACTGCGCCGGGGAAGGCGCGATCAGGCAAACCTGTATGTCGGCGACGCCATCGATTTCTGGAGGGTCCTGGAGGTGGAGCCCTTCAGCAGGCTAAAGCTTCTATCCGAAATGAGGCTGCCGGGCGAGGCATACCTGGAATTCCAGTTGCGCTCCGCGGGCGAGGGCTTGATGGAAATAAGGCTGCTGTCCAAGTTCGTTCCCCACGGAATGACGGGGATCGTCTACTGGTATTCCCTGAATGCATTGCACAGGCTCATCTTCCGCGGAATGCTCAAGAATCTGGCGCGCAGCACCGGACGGGAAATAGTCAAAGGCCCGGAGCCGCTCTCCAGGAGAGAGTCCGAGGCCTGCGTTCGGCCCCACCTTCGTTGAGCCGAATTGGCGGTCCAAGGTAACCCTTTCAATTTTCCCCTCGTGCAGATGCGCCTGCAAAAGCCTTTTTTGCAGGCGCAGATGACAGAAGACAGAGGACGGATGACTGAAAAATCAATAAGTTACGATCAGGCATCTGAAAAGTAAAGTCCACATTTCAATTTTTTGCAGATGCATCTTCCCTAAGGTAAATCTCCCGCTACCCCGCCACCAACTGATCCTTTTGCGCCACCCGGTCTCCTCTTTTCCCTTGGCCCTTTTTTTGCAGAGAGTCCTTGAACACAAGGATATGTCTCACTAAGGCGGGAACCAGCAAGCAAGGAGCGGGAAGCATGCAGGAAAACGTGAATTGGGAAACCAACATGGAAAAAGCCCTGTCCAGGGCGCAGCAGGAGGACAAGCCGGTGTTCCTGGATTTCTTCAATCCCGGGTGAATCGGCTGTCAACAGATGGATGCGGTTACGTATCCCAACGTTACTGGTGCCAACTATCTAAACTCCAGGGTGATCCCCCTGCGCCTCGGGCACAAGGATCAGCCGCACGCGGAGAGCTTCCTGGTAAAGTGGACTCCGCGGCTTTGCCTTCTGGATACTGAGGGGAACGTTCATCATCAGGGAATGGGCTTCTTCCCCCCGGACGAGCTGGTGCCCTTCGTCCACCTGGGGATCGCCAAGAACGCCTTCGACAAGGACCAATTGGAAGAGGCCGCCCGGGTGCTGGAGGAGCTCCTGCAGGACACTCCGGCCAGCGGAAGCGCTCCGGAAGCGGTTTACCTCCGCGGGGTATCCCGTTTCAAGAAGGATCACGACAAGTCCCATCTCAAGGAGGTCTACCGCATCCTGCAATTCGACTACCCGGGTAGCAGCTGGGCCAGGCGCGGATTCCCCTATTGGAACCTCTAGCCATCCTTGCGGAAAGGGAAGCGACTGCACCTCGCATCGGCTCTTACCCGGGAAAAGGAACCGGCAAGACAGGAGAATCAGGAATGGAGGCCGCACAGTGTGGCCGGCAATGTGACACCACGCCCTATCCTGTGGCTCTTGTCACACTCTGTTCCTCCTATTCAGCTGCTGCCGGAAGCCGGATCCTCCTTCCTGAAAAGACCGGAAAGGGCAAATCACAGGCAAAAAGCCCTCTTTAGTCAAAGAGGTTTTTTTGCTAGTACATTTCTTCTCGAGCTCAGATCGGAGCTAGTCAGGACAATACTGGCAAAACCAACCCGGATAAGCAAAACCGCTTGCAAAGGAGCATTAACATGAAGCACAACAACCGCAAAGTCACCACCAATGACGCTGGCATGCCCGTAAGCAGCAACGAGTTCTCGCTCACTGTTGGCCCCAACGGCCCACTCCTGATGCAGGACCACTACCTCCTGGAGCAGATGGCCAATTTCAACCGGGAGATGATCCCTGATCGCCAGCCTCATGCCAAGGGCTCCGGAGCGTTTGGCAAATTCGAGGTCACCCAGGATGTGAGCGCCTACACCAAGGCTGGCCTGTTCCAGCCCGGGGCTAAGACCGAGGTCCTGGCCCGGTTTTCCACAGTTGCCGGCGAGGCGGGAAGCCCCGACACCTGGCGGGATGTGCGCGGATTCGCCCTCAAGTTCTACACCGACGAGGGCAACTACGACATGGTGGGCAACAACACCCCGGTCTTCTTTGTGCGCGACCC
>CAYSPQ010000256.1:0-3414 GCA_964432965.1 uncultured Desulfohalobiaceae bacterium | reverse complement strand
CTTTCCGGATCATTTCATCTGCTACAGGGTCCTCCTCCAGTTCTCGGCTTATCCGTAACCCCCTTCTCCGGCCTTCCTCCCTGTAGGATCCCGTGTGCAGCCTGATCTCTCCCATGGAGGTCACATATATAGCGGGCTGATCCACCACGGGGCAGGCGTTCTCGCAGGCGCCGCATCCAGTGCACCGATCCTGGATAACAAAGGGCACAGTCACTGCTATATCCTGCTCCCGCCGAAGCTCCACCGCACCATAGCCACATGCCTCCTTGCAGACCAGGCAGCGTTCTTCGTATTCCCAGGCCAGGCACTTGCGTCGGACCACAACAGCGGTCCCCATCTTGGCCCACATCTTCTCCTCTCTGGACAATCGGCGAATGGCTCCGGAAGGACATGTTTGCCCGCAGGCTCGGCACTCCGGTTCGCAAGCGCCGCTTCTCGGCAGCGCCTCGGGGGTCTGAAAGCCTGAAAGCCCCGCACGGCTCATGGAGGGCTGAAGCAATCCTGTGGGGCATATGCGCAGGCAGAGGCCGCAACGCAGGCACTGATTTAGAAAGGACTCTTCCGGCAAGGCCCCGGGAGGGCGTATCAATTCCCCGGATATCATGCGACGCCCTTCCTCCTCTCCGCCCCAGGCCTCAAATAGGTTGCTCCTGCCCAGGAATACAGCGAACCCTGCAGCAACAGCAATTCGCAGTGTCGCCCTCCTTCCGGGAAGGAAAGTTTCCGCAGCCCTTGGCTCCTTTCCCGGGATTCCAGCAAAGGCGAACCGGATCGCCCCCTCCGGACATTTTCGCACACAGCTCTGGCAGGCTATGCATTCGCCGGCAACGGTCTGACGCGGATCCTCCTGTATGGCCCCCATGGGGCACTGCCTGCGGCAAAGGCCGCAATCCGTGCATCTGGAATCCACTCTTCTGCGGAATAGCGGCCTTCTGGCCGCAAGTGCGTATACCGCTCCAGCAGGACAAAGATAGCGACACCAGAAACGCGGGGAGAGCCTTTGCAGAAATAAAAGCCCACCGAAAAAAGCGGCAAAGAACCAAAGGCTCTGGTAGCGTGCCGGAGGTAGTCCCACAGCATCTGCTGCGAAATCAGGGAGAAAACCCCAGGCAGCCGGACCGCTGGCCAGAAGTTGCCCAACAGGGCCGGCAATCAATACATAGAATCTGCTGGCCAGGGAGATGGGAGAGCCCCAATAGGCCAGATTGAGGCCCAATACAGCGCTGGCCGCCATAAAGAAAAGGAGCCCGTATTTAACCGCTCTCCATTTCTCGGATAGAGGCGTCTCGACCTCCTTGTCGGAGGCAAGCCCGGGGCGGACAATGTCCAGTGTAGTTCCCAGGGGGCAGATATGGCCGCAGAAAAACCTTCCCAGAACAAAGGTTAGAACCAGGAGGGCTAGCAAGAGGACAAGGGCCGGCAGGATTACTCGCACCCCTGGAAGGGTCCCCAGCAGGGTCATGGGATCCAGGGCGAAAACCAGCGCCGAAGTGTTTGCCCCGAAAGCGGCCAATCCGGACGCGTGGAGCAGAAAGAGCAGGAAAAGGGATAAACAGAGGGCCTGGAGTCCTCTTTGGAAGAAATTCATAGGCTAGCCGATTCAGTCCGAAGCTGCTCCACGTCCATCCTCCCCAGCCCCCTTTCATGGGCCAGCCTGACATGCTCCACCTGGCCAGGATCCATGCTCCGGCCATACCAGGGAATCATGGAAACCGCCTGTGCGTCCGCCGCCACCATATCCCGGGAGGCAATCACCGTGTTCGGCCTTATCACCTCTCCCGGGCCAGAGGGGCCTTCAGTGGTCAGGGCCCGCGTCGCGTCAACCACGGTCAAGTCCGCCCACAGCTTGGTGCACAGATCCACTATCGCAGTGTTGAGGTCGTACTTCCAATGCAGTTCACCCCTGTCCAGAATAAGGCCCAGCATGCCCTTCATGGACAGACTTACCCCGGTGCTGGAGTGGTGCTTGGCCACAGGAGCGGCGATCAAAACATCCGCTTGCAGGGCCTCTTTGAGGATCCTGCTGGATTGCAGCCTCTCTCCCCGGGCAATGTCGGTTCTCTGATAGTAGTGCGAGGAGGAGGGAGCCTGAATATTGCAACCTCGGATCTCCTCCCCCAGGCGGCCGATTCCGCTGCGACGCATGCTGGCCTCCGCCTCCTGCAAAGTGTGGTCGGAGACCGTAACCCGGGAGGCTCCCGCTTCCAGGCACATCCTCACCAAGGCCTCCACCACGCCGGGATGAGTATTGGTGGCCGACTCCGGGGGGGAGGAAAAGCTCATGTTGGGCTTGATCAACACGTGCTGACCCTCTCGCACGAAGCTGCCCATTCCGCCCAGAAGCCCAACGGCCGACCTGGTTGCCGGATCGGGGTCACCGCGGGCCAGCCCGATATCAGGAGGTCCGGGTTGGGACAGGGCGGGGTTGAAGCCAGCAAAGGACAGGGTGAGCAGGCCTCCAGCCATTCCGGCCAGAAATGACCTACGGCTGAGATAGATACTACTGCAACGTTCAAAAAGATTCAGCATATCACCACTCCTGAATTCCCTTCAACAGGGGCCGGGCCTTCTTTTTTGCCGACCCCGGCCTGTGTCAGTGGGTGTGTTTCTCTGTCAGGGCCTTTTTGATAGTAATTATTATAATCATACAAGACAAAGTTCTGTGGGGCAAGTAAGGACAATGAATATACAATCCTAGGGAGGCGGGTGAAAAACAACCCCTTCTCAGCGCTCAGTTATACAGATCAAAGCTACAGGGAAGAGGGCTCAGAGCTTTCGTTTGGCTCTGCCATGAACAACATCAGCACAGACCTATTTATTTTTTCAATATAAAGCAGGAAGAGCTATCTATACTTTATATTAGACATCTGTTGGGAATTTTATGTACACCTTCAATATTCATTTTGGGGTTTGAGCAGGAATACTTTTTTCAGGGAAAGTGAGGCCAGAATATGGAGTTGCAGTTTTTCTGTCCGGTGAACAGGGAGTATTTTTCTACTTCCAGGTGGAGGGTCTCAGGCAGGCTGAAGTCAGTTGCTAAACCTGGTGGCAGAAAAGAGCTCCAAGGCAGAGTAGAGGCGGATTGCCCTTTCTGCCGGGAAAGGCATGCCTACAGCCCAGATGAGCTTCCATGTCCGCTAGAAACAGGAACTTGAGAGCAGACAAGGAGGAGGGGAGATGAGCACCAGGAACATTTTCGCCACCCTGGCTGGGATCGTATCCGTGGGAGCGGTCATCGGGATTCTGGCCCCGCTTCTAGAGTATTTGGGCAACCCGGCAAATATGGGTGTTTGCGTGGCCTGCTTCGAGCGCGACATTGCCGGGGCCATAGGCATTCACAGAGCGGAGGTGGTCCAGTACCTGCGCCCGGAGATCCTGGGATTTGTCCTGGGTGCTTTGGTTGCCGGGCTTGTT
>CAYSPQ010000255.1:0-3427 GCA_964432965.1 uncultured Desulfohalobiaceae bacterium | reverse complement strand
GTTCCTGCGCAGCTACCAGGACAAGACGGAGCTCAAGAATTTCCTCAACAACTACGCGGCCGAGCCCTGGCTGGACTACGAAGTGGAGCGCGAAGAGGACCAGATCCTGGAGCTGTGCGACGAGCGGCCCAGGGGCCAGGTCCCCGGAGACGGGCAGGTGGCTTGCCTGGTCGCGGGCGTGGACACGCAGGACGACGGATTCTGGTTTGAGATCCGCGCCATTGGCTACGGGGTGGCCCAGGACTCCTGGCAGATCCGGGAGGGGTTCATCCCGGCGGACTGGACCAAGGTGTCCCCGGAGCAGCTGCAGGGCAGGTCCTGGCCTTACCATCCGGCCTTCGACACCCTGCGCAAGGTGCTCTTCGAGGACACGTATCAGGATCCGGACGGCACCGAATACCACGTGCTGCGCGCCGCGATCGACGCCATGGGCCATCATACCGGCGAGGTCTATGATTTTTGCCGGGCCCATCGCGGCCGGATCGTGCCGGTCCAGGGCATGCGCAAGCGAGCCAACCGGCCCACAAAGTGGAGCCGGATCGACACCTACCCTGGCACGAACAAGGCCATGCCCGGTGGGGTGCAGCTGCTCCAGGTGGATACCAATCACTACAAGGACCAGCTGGCCACCAGGCTGCAGATCGCGCCCTTGGATCCCGGGGCCTGGCGTTTCCACTTTCAGACAAGCCGGGACTGGGCGCGGCACCTGTGCGCCGAGTATCTGGACGAGCAGAGCAACCGCTGGGTCTGCCCCGGTCACAAGGCAAACCACGGCTGGGACTGCAGCGTGTATATCCTGGCCTTGGTGGACGAGCTCGGGGTGAAATACTGGAGCTCTCAGCCAAGCACGGGCGAGGAGCCCTCAGGGGCCCGAAAGACAAAAACAGCCAAGCCACCACGGAGGGGACGATGGTAAGGGAATCAACAGCCCTAAGCGGCATGCGGGCGATCTGTGACTATGTAAACCGGTCCGAGCCCACCGTGTTGTCCTGGATCCGGGAGATGGACTTCCCGGCCAAGAAGATCGGCGGGATATGGGAGAGCGACCGCCGCCTGATCGACGAGTGGAGGCGCTTGCTGGTGGCGGGAAGGATCGGACAGGCCAGCAACCTCCTGCAGCGTTTGCAGCCGCAAGAGGAGTTCGGGTTGCCGGAATCGAACAGTTTTTTGGAGTAGAACAATAGGCCCGTCTTTCTTCTTGCGCAAGGCGGGCCTCAAAACCCTGTCAAGCAAATCCTTCCAAAATCTCCCCCAACACAAGCAAAATCTCCAAAATCCTCCCAAAATTTCCAAAAGTGTTCAGATCCCCGTGCTAGGCTTGACCCATTCAAGAGGGACCGCTTTATCCGGCCGCGCGAGCCTGTCGCGCTGTGACTAAACCGGAGGCGTGAATGGCCTTTACCACGTGGCAGGATCTCTACGAGCAGATGCTCGCCGACCTGGCCTCGCGCAACTGGCGCGTGGCTTCTTACCAGATCGAGGGGCGGCAGGTGCAGTATTCCTCCTTTGAGGAGTTCCGCAAGGCTTTGGACTACGTCAAGCAGCGGGCCGACCTTGAGGCCGGACGGGTCACGGGTCGCACCTACGCCAAGCCAGTGAGGCCCGGATGGTGATCGAGCGAGCGCTGGACCGCCTTATCGGCATAATCTCTCCCGCTAGGGAGCGCGAGCGCGTGCGGGCCAGGCAGGCCACGCACCGCGAGCGCATGTACGCGGCGGCCAAGTCCACGCGCCTGACCGGTGGATGGCGCCCCGTGGAACAGGACGTCAATGACCTCATCTCCTCCAGCGCGCCGCAGGTCCGGGCCAAGGTTCGGCAGCTGGTGCGCGACTTTCCCTACTTCGCCAAGGCTGTGGACTCCATCCAGGAATACGTTGTGGGCGAGGGCTTCCAACTGCAGAGCCGGGTCAAGGTCCGCAACGGGGACAAGCTGGACCAGAAGCGCAACCAGCAGATCGAGGACGCCTGGAAGCGCTGGTGCGAAGAAGCGGACATCTCCGGCCAGCTCCACTTCGACGAGATGGTCTCCCTGGCCAAGCGCCAGGAGGTGGAAGCCGGAGAATATCTCTTTGTCAAAGTCCCGGTGCGACGCAAGAACGGGCGCTTTCTCCCCTTCGCCCTGCAAGCCGTGGAGCCGGAGCGACTGAGCGACCTGGGCTCCATGCCTTCTCGCAGCAACCAAGTCAAGGACGGCATCGAGTTCGATCCCCAGACCGGCGAGAAGCTCACCTACTGGATTGAGAACGACTGGGGCAAGGCCAAGCCCATCCCCGCGGACCGCGTAATTCATGGCTACCGCCAGCTGCGCCCCGGCCAGCTGCGCGGCATCTCCTGCCTAGCCCCGGCGGTGATGCTCGCCTACGACCTGGGCGAATATATGGACGCCGAGATCGACGGGGCCAAGAACGCATCCAAGTATCTTGCCTTTGTTACTTCCGGGGATCCGGGAACCTTCCAGGACTCGCGAGCCCAGACAGATCCCCAGACCGGGCAGAAGATCGAGGAGTTGGAGAACGCGGTCATCGAGTATCTGCGCCCCGGAGAAAATATCGAAATGGCCAAGCCGGACCGGCCGGCGGCCCAGTTCGAGCCCTTCACCCGCCTCTTGCTACGCATGATCGCGGTCACCTCGGGGCTGCCCTACGAGGTGCTCTCCAGCGACTACCACGGGCTCAACTACAATACGCTGCGCAGCATCCGCAACGACCTGATCCGCACCATAACCCCGCAACAAAACCGCTTGATCTGGCAGATGTGCCGACCTGTTTACAGGGAGTTCCTGGACAAGGCTTTTTTGGCCGGTCGTCTGGATCTTCCGGCGTATCCCCAGCAGCCCCACTTGTACCAGCGCGTGGAATGGGTTGCGCCGGGCGTTCCCTCGGCGGATCCGCTCAAGGAGGGCAAGGCCGCGGTGGATCAGATCAAGAACAATCTGCGCTCGCCGCAGGAGACTGTCGCCGCCCGCGGCAGGGATCTGGGAGAAGTGATGGACGAGCTCGCCGAGGCCAAGAAAATGGCCGAGGCGCGCGGGCTCACTCTGCAGGACGTGAGCACATCCACTGCGAACAATCCCGGCTCCGTGGCGAACCAGGAATAGGAGGACGAGCATGCCCATGCCCAAGCCCAAGCAGGGAGAAAAGAAGCAGGACTTTATCGACCGCTGCATGAGCGATTCCGTGATGCAGGACGAGCATCCGGACTCGGACGAGCGCTACTCCATTTGCCAAAATCTCTGGGAAGAGGGGCGAAGCTCCGGAAAACAGCTCACGGTGCGCAACCTGAGCCTGCGCTTGCGCCAGGACGGGACCCCGGAATCCCTGGACGAGGACAACCGGTCCGTGGAGATCGTGGCCGCGACGGAGCAGCCGGTGACCGTTCTGGACATGGAGCGCATGGAGATCGTGGACGAGGTCCTGCTCATGTCCGG
>CAYSPQ010000254.1:0-3445 GCA_964432965.1 uncultured Desulfohalobiaceae bacterium | reverse complement strand
CCTCTTCTTTCGGCTTCAGCTGCTGGCGGACTGCCTTTTGTGCACCTATGTCGTACTAGTCACCGGGGGCACCACAAGTTCCTTCTTTTTCCTCTTCCTGGGCATCATCTTCCTCTACGGCCGCCTGCTGGGCAGACAGACAGCCCAGTATTAGGGCTTCGCCCTAGCCGCCCTCCTCCTTTCCTTGGCCGCTCTGCAATATCTGCAGCCTCTCGGCTACCTGCAACCCAGCATAAATATCCGGGAGGCGCTTTACTATCCCAGTATGCAGCTCATTTCCATATTGCTGCTGGGACTGCTCCTTCGCACGGGGTACGCAAGCGAGCATCATCTCCTGCAGGAGGTGGCCCGTAAAGAACAGCAGCTGAGACGCTCCGAACAGTTGAAGTCAAAGGTCTTTGACTGGATGAACAGCGCCCTCCTGGTCGTGGATCCGCAAGGATACATCTCACTCATCAACAAGACAGGCATGGACATGGCCGGGCTAAAGCAGAATCACCAGGCCCTGGGCTCCCATATAGGCGAATTTTTCCCCGCGCTGGCCGAGGCTTGGAAAAACTGGGACCAGAACGAGGACTTACGGAAGGAGGCCCAGGAGGGCGACCGCGTCCTGGGCATGACCATGGCCAAGCTGCCCGAAGGCATGGGCACACTTATTCTCTTTCGGGATATCACCAGGCTCAAGATCTTGGAGGATAGAGTCAACCAGATGGAAAAAATGGCCAGCCTGGGAGAGCTTTCCGCAGGCCTGGCCCATGAGCTGAAAAATCCCTTGGCTGGAATCAAGACCAGCCTGCAGCTTCTGCAGCAAAGCAACCTGGACGAAGAGCAAAAAGAAAAGCTGCATAATGTGGTGCAAAAGGATATAGAGCGAATGGATCAATTGGTTCGGGACTTTCTGGCCTTTGCCCGACCCGCGGAGGCGCGGCCGCAAGAGATTGACCTGGGGCAGAGCGTGCAGGAGTGCCTGGACACACTGATCCATTTCTATAAGAATGTGAGCTTTCGGATGGATTCCTCCCTTGCGGGGACCTTTTGGAGCTGGGATCCGGAGCAGCTGCGGCAGATCTTGTTGAACCTACTGCTCAATGCAGCCCAGGCCTGTTCCGCAACCTCAGGCGCCCAGGTCCAAGTCGGCCTGCACCACGATGATAAGGGGCAACACCTCTTTGTGAGAGACAACGGTCCGGGATTGGAGAGGGACAGGGTCGAGGAGCTTTTCGACCCCTTTGTCACCGGAAAAGAGGGAGGTTCCGGACTGGGGCTGTCCATCGCCCTAAGATTGGCCAACCAGAACGACTCCTGGATTGAGCTGAGCGATTCCAGCCAGGGCGGGGCGGAGGCCAGGCTCTACAGACCCCGCAGCAGGCAACTCGCCTGAAGGAGTACCCCGGCATGTCTCAGTTTCTGGTGGATATGCACATCCACTCCCGCTATTCCATGGCCACGAGCAAGGCCTTGGGTCCCAGGCAGCTGGCCGCCTGGGGAGCCATGAAAGGCTTGCAAGTAGTAGCCACGGCAGACTTTACCCATCCGGGCTGGCTACAGGAGATAGAGGACTCGCTGCAAGAGGACGGAAATGGACTGCTCAGCCTTAGAGAGCCCGCAGACCTGGATCGGGAGATCCCCTGGATAGAGGACGGAGTAGAGCTAACACCTCCCCGCTTCCTTCTGGGCACGGAGATCAGCTCCATTTACAAGCGACAGGGAGCCCTGCGCAAGATACACAACCTGGTTTTCTTCCCCAGCCTGGACAGCGTAAGGCGTTTCAACCAGCGCCTGGAGCGCATAGGGAACCTGAGGGCCGACGGCAGGCCCATTCTGGGACTGGACTCCCGCGACCTCCTGGAGATCGTCCTGGAAACGGATCCCTACGGATTTCTCATTCCTGCGCACATATGGACCCCCTGGTTCTCCCTCTTCGGATCCAAGTCCGGCTTTGACAGCATCTACGAGTGCTTCGGCCCTCTTTCCCAAGAGATCTTTGCCCTGGAGACAGGCCTCTCCTCGGATCCGGAGATGAATTGGCTCTGGAGCGAGCTGGACCAGTACCGCCTGGTATCCAATTCCGACGCCCACTCCGGGGAAAAGCTGGCTAGGGAGGCCAATCTCTTTCAGGGCGAGGTGAGCTACTACAACCTCCTGGAATCGCTCAAGCACCCGGAAAGAAATCCCAATTTCCTGGGAACTGTGGAATTCTTCCCAGAAGAGGGCAAATACCACCTGGACGGACACCGCAATTGCGGTGTCCGCCTAGACCCCCGCGAAACCTTTCGATTGGGCAACATCTGTCCCGCCTGCGGCAAGCAGTTGACCGTGGGTGTCCTCAACCGCGTGTGTCGGCTGGCGGACAGGGAGCAGCCCACACAGCCTACCGGCAGCCCCTCCTATCACTGTCTCATTCCCTTGCCGGAAGTGCTGTCCGAGATACTGGGAGTAGGCTCCAAGAGCAAGAAGGTTCGACGCCTCTATCAGCGCCTGGTCAAAAGCTACGACTCGGAATTGGACGTGCTTATGCACACCCCCACCGCGGAGCTGCGGAAAATATCCCTGCCCCTGGCCGAGGCGCTTCGACGCATGCGAAGCGGGCAAGTCCATCGCGAACCGGGATACGACGGAGAATTTGGGGTAATATCCGCCTTTTCCCCGCAAGAAAGGCGAGAGCTCCACCGGGGCAGGGGGCTGGTTCGCGGCGGCGCTACTACTTCGCATACGTCATCCCCATCCCGCTCACCAATTCAGGAATCAGACAACTCCGCCGAATCCGAGGACCCGACCCAAGAACAAAAGGCATTCAATGAGCAGCAGAAAAAGGCCATCGAGGAAAGCGAACACCCCTTGCTCGTGCTGGCCGGCCCGGGCACGGGCAAGACCAGGACCCTGATTGGCCGGGCACGGCGTCTTTGTCAGCTAGGATATGGCCCAGAGAATGTACTGATTCTCACCTTTACCCGCGCAGCGGCCCGGGAAGTTCGGGAAAGACTGACCCGTAACTCTTCGGAAGGCACTATTCCCAGAGTGGACACCCTGCATTCCCTGGCCTACCAGGAGCTGTGTAGCAAACGGGGAGGTTCCCTTAACCTGATGCCCGAGGAGGATGCCAGGCGGCTCTTCGGCTCGGCCAACCCGCAAATCAGCTCCAGTGAGGCCAAGGTTGGCTGGGAAAGCCTTGCCTTGAGCCGAGAGACCCTGCGACTGCAGGAGGACCCGCAACCCCTGGCCGAAAACTACCGAAGGGAGAAAAACAGCAGGGGCCTGCTCGACTACACTGACTTGCTGGAGATGTGGCTGGAGCAGAGCCGGGATGCCCAGCCCATCGCCTACCAGCATGTCCTGGTGGACGAGGTGCAGGATCTCTCCCCCCTGCAGCTCAAGATGATCTCCCGGCTTGTTGCCGGCTCCGGCAAGGGGCTTTTCGCCATAGGTGACCCGGAACAGTCCATTT
>CAYSPQ010000253.1:0-3446 GCA_964432965.1 uncultured Desulfohalobiaceae bacterium | reverse complement strand
TTAGAGTATTCTTCCTCATCGATTATTGTCGTTCCATCTTCCGCTGCATCATCCAGCTGTGAACCCGGGTTATCACCCACTACCAGATAGTCTGTTACTCCACTGACGCTTGATGTGACACGACCTCCGTGTTTTTCTACCAGTTCTGAAGCTTCGCTTCTGGTGTATCTATCTAGTGCTCCGGTGAATACAAATTTTTTTCCATCCAAAAATTTCTCCGCTTCGCTCTTCTCTGATTTCATATCCACTCCTAGTTCTTTGAGTTCATTTATCATCTCTTTATTCTCCTCATCATCGAAGAACTGGACTAAGCTTTCAGCCGTTTCAGGTCCTATCTCATCGATCATCTGCAGACTTTCCTCGTCTTCCTCTATTAGATCAGAGATAGAGTGATAGTTATCTGCTAGCACATCGGACATATGGCTTCCTACATATCTTATTCCAAGACCATAAAGGACACGCGCTAAGCCTTGATCTTTGCTTTTATCTATTTCATCGAGAAGATTCTGAGCTGATCTTTCAGCCATCCTTTCGATCTGAATTATCTTCCATTTTTTAAGACGATAGAGATCTGGGATACTTTTAACAAGATCATTTTCTACGAGTTTTTCTATGACTTTAGGTCCGAGTCCTTCAATGTCCATCGCGCTTCGACTTGCCCAATGCTCAATCTTTTGTTTTACCTGTGCAGGACATCGGGCATTCACACATCTCCTCGCGACTTCATCGCCCAGCCTCTTTGCTTCACTTCCACAGATCGGGCAATGTTCTGGTAAACTGAAAAATCCATCGCTTTTCTTTTCAGAAACTTTGACTACCTGAGGTATTATCTCTCCAGCCTTTTCTACCAAAACTTTGTCTCCTCCGTTCACATCTTTCCTTTCGAGTTCATCCTCATTGTGCAGGGAAGCTCTTTCTACAGTAGTCCCGGAGAGTTGTACGGGTTCTAACATCGCGAGAGGAGTCAATTTTCAAGTTCTCCCTACCTGTACTTTGATATCTTTGATAGTAGTAGTTTTTCTCATCGCTGGATATTTATAAGCAATAGCCCACCTAGGATGTTTGGAAGTTTCTCCAAGGATCTCTTGAGACTCTAGATCGTTCACTTTGACGACCATACCGTCGATCTCATAGTTGAGCTCCTCTTTCTTTTCCTGCCATTTTTCGATATGTTTTATAACTTCATCTATCCCGGTTTTTTTAACTACGTTTTCGTTGATCTTCAGACCAGCTTTTTCCATCTCTTTCAAACATTTCCAGTGGGTGTCAAAGCTTCCTTCTTCCTCGTAACTCAGGGTATAAACGAATATATCGAGCGGTCTGTTTGCTACAATCGTAGGGTCTTTATTCCTGACTGTTCCTGCAGCGGCATTGCGTGGATTAGCGAAAGGATCTTTCCCTTCTTCTAACCGTCTTTCGTTCATCCTATCGAATTCATCTCTTGGCATGTAGATCTCTCCTCTAAATTCAGCAGTTTCCAGTATCGTCTCATCGGTCAACTTTAAGGGAATGTTATGAACTCTTTTCAGGATCGGCGTTATATCTTCTCCACGCTGTCCGTCTCCTCGTGTAGAACCTCTTTGGAAAACTTTGTTTTCATAATAAAGAGCAACACCGAGTCCGTCTATCTTCGGCTCTATCACATATTCGATCTTTTCATCTTCTGTCGCTAATCCTTCTCTTACTCTTCTGTCGAAATCCCGAAGTTCCTCATCATTGAAAGTGTTATCAAGGCTCAACATCGTACTCATATGTTCAACGGTTTCAAATTCGTCTATTTCAGCAGTGATGACCCTTTGGGTGGGAGAATCTTCGGTAACAAGATCAGGATATTTTTCTTCGATAGCTTCAAGTTCTTTGACCAGCAGATCGTACTCGTGATCACTTATCTCAGGATCGTTTTCGATATAATATTTCTTATCATGATATCTTATCTCATCTCGAAGCTCTTCAGCTCTCTTTTTAGCTTCACTTTTGGATCCAGGAACTTTGAAATCATCATTTTCCATGATGCTCACCCATTTAGGATATCCACGAGTTCTTCATTTGAGCGCGTGTTGATAACATCGTCAGATCTAAACCATGCTCTTCTCGCGGTAGCAACACCATATCTCATGAAGTCAAGATGGCTCAATCCATGGGCGTCTGTCCCAAGTGATATCATAACTCCTTTATCCATAGCCTCTCTAGCATTCAATGAATCTAAGTCCAGTCTTTGAGGTGAAGCATTGATCTCTAAGATCACATCATTTTCCTCTGCACCTTTGATCAACTTGTTGATGTTTACATCATAACCTTCTCTTTCTCCTAGCTTTCTCCCTGTCGGGTGAGCGAATATATCTATCAGGCCAGTTTCGAAGGCCTTGATTATACGTTCCGTCTGTTCGCTTTCGTCCATCTTGAAATTGGAATGTATCGCTCCTAAAACTATATCTAGGTCTTCAAGAGTTCCATGGTCCATGTCCAAACTGCCGTCCTTCTTGATGTCGACTTCGATCCCATCAAGTATATTTATCTCTAGTTCTTCCTGAGCTTCTTCTATCTCAGTTCTTCTCTCTTCGAGATCTTCCTTCGTCAATCCGTCAGCGACGCTGAGTCCTTGGGAATGGTCTGTCAGCGCTATGTACTCATAACCTTTGTTTTGAGCTTCCCTAGCCATATCGTACACGCTCTCCTGGCCGTCACTCCAATCGGTATGAGACTGGAGATCTCCTTTTATATCTTCATATTTTATCAGGTCAGGGAGTTCGCCCCTCTTAGCGGCTTCTATCTCACCTCTATTTTCCCTCAACTCTGGCTGAATCCAATCCATGTCTAAGGTGTTGTATATCTCTTCTTCAGTCTTCCCAGCTATTTTTTCATCATTTGACTTTTTGAATAGACCGTATTCGTTTAGTTTGTATCCTTTATCTATCGCTATCTGCCGGAGAGGGACATTGTGTTCTTTGGCTCCTGTGAAGTATTGAAGTGCGGCTCCAAAGCTCTCATCATCTACTACTCTTAGATCCGCTTGAACACCACCTCTGAGCCTGACGCTAGTTTTAGTTTCACCCTTAACGAGCACATCTTCCACTTCTTCATAGGTGCTGAAGGCATCCATCAAGTTTTCAGGGTCACCTGCAGCTAAGATATCTATATCTCCTATTGTTTCCTTCCAGCGTCTCAGACTCCCGGCTTTCTCGATCCTTGTTGCTTCTGGCTTCAGATATTCTATGATATCTTCAGAGACCGGTATGACTTCATTTAAAAGGTGACGTCCGGAGATCTCTTCAAGCATCTCGATACCATCTATTATCTTCTGTTCAGTTTTTTCTCCGAACCCCTTGATATTTCTTATATTGCCATTTTCAGCCTCTTCCTTAAGAGAATCTAACCCTTCGATGCCGAGTTCATCATGAAGCTGTGTAGCGCTTTTCGGCCCAATCTCGGGCACCTTCATAACATCG
>CAYSPQ010000252.1:0-3454 GCA_964432965.1 uncultured Desulfohalobiaceae bacterium | reverse complement strand
CGTCAGCCCTGAAACGTTGCACTAAGACCCAAAACGCGTTATAAAGTAAATTGTAGCCCTTGCTAACGGCTCTCTGACCTAGCGGTGGCTAAAACCGGTCACTCCTCTGTTTAGCAGAGAGGACACCCTCCTTGGAGAAATGAGCCCTACATGCACAAAGAAATTCCTTTTATTTCCGCAAGGTGATCCGCTTTTAGCCTAGTTCCCGCTCAATTCACAAAAGGCCAATCCATAGATTAGATTGGAGGAACTATGATCGGAGGAGGCATAGGGATCCCCGAGATCCTGATTGTTCTGGTAATCGTGCTGATAATCTTTGGAGCGAACAAGCTGCCCGAGATTGGGTCCGGCATGGGAAGAGCGATCAAGAACTTCAAAAAAGCCACCAATGAACCGGAAGAGATCGACATCTCAGGCACGAACTCGCAGAAGGAGAAAAAGGGCTCCGATTCGGAGCAGGACAAGGAACAAAAGAGCGACTCCTGATACCTGACCACTTTTGACAGGGACTTGCAGCCCTAAAAAAGCAGTTCCCTGGGGAGGCTCGTCATCCTTACCCCCGGTAAACCGGTTGCTAGGGGAAGGCAGCCCTCCAGTCAGGATTCGCGCTGCCTTTAGAACCAGGAATCGCCTTCGTCATCACCCTCCCCTGTACCCATTTCTAAGATGTTGACTTCCTCCAGCTCAAGGCCCCGGGACGGCACGTGGTCTTGCAGACGAGCCCGCAAATCCCGCGGAGTCAAGGTGTAGACAGTCCACTCTCCGCTGAGGCCATCGGAAGCCCAGGCCACGGAATGCAGCTCCACCCGGTCCAAAGTCCGGGACCAGCCACCCATCTCATGGTGAAAGTGCCTGATTCCGGTGGACGTGGGCCAGCCGGACACCCGGATCTCTACCTTGCTTTCCGCACGCTGCCGGACATCGCTCCTGGCGAAGTAGTCGCTCCAAATATCCAGCCACAGCTCCTGCAGGTCCCGACCATAGTGTATCGTCTCCTCCTCCTCGCTTATGAACCTGGCCTCCCATCTACCCTCGGAATCCTGGGGGGGACGAAGTCGCAGGACGGGATCCTCCACGTCGCCATCGCGCCGCACTCCGCTCATGGTTTCCAGCTCGGCCCAATCCAGCTCTTTTTCCTCCTCCAAGCCGTTCTCCACTTCCAAACGGTACTTCCAGTCTCCCCGGCTAGTGTAGTAGGTGCCCCACTGTTTAAGATAGTCCTTTAGGGACTCGGTGTTTACCTGAACCTCGAAGCTCTCCACTGCAGCCTCTTCCTCGGAGATGTACTCCTGTCTGGAGTAGGTCAGCACGAACTCCCCCGCCCTGTCCTGCAGAAAGGTTCGAACAACTTCCCCCCTGCCCTGGGGAATGGAATCCGCCAGGAGCTGCTGTGTTTCCTCCAGCAAGGCCCGGGAAAGAGCTCTTTCCTCCTTGGTGGCGTTTACCAGTTCTTCCCTTTCGGACTCCACTTCTTCCTCTACCCTGACTTGATGCACTCCCGCCCAGGAGGAGGACGCCCAGCAAAAAAGCAGGATCAGAGCAAGCACAAGACAAGTCAGGACAAAATGTACTCTCTTTTCTTCCGTGCGATATTCTATAGTATTACGCATAAGCCATTCCTATTGTTCCAGATGGTATTCCCTGGGTTGGTCTTTGCCCTCTTGCCCCAGAAGAATCACCACTCTGCCTTCTCGCAGGAATTGCAGGATGGAGGAGCCGGGAGCTATCATTTCCCTTGCCTCCTCGGAAACAGTGAATTCCGCGCCGTACGAGGCCACCCTTTCCTGGGCCTGTACCAGAAGGGGGCGGCTTCCAGTGCGAGCAGAAGCCATCGCCCTGTCCAGATCACGCATGTATGCGGCCATTCCCTGCCCTATCGCTATGGAAGGTCGCACTACACCCGGCCCGTACAACAGCTCCTCTTTTGAGCCATATACACGACAGACAAGGGCGGGCTCCAAATCCAGCCCACGTGCATCCACTACCAGGCCGGTATATGTACGGGCCCTGGCATATCCTTCCTCCTCCCGGGAATCCTCTTCTTCCTGAGGCGCGCTTGCCCTTGGGGAATCCTCGTACCATACGGAGTCCGGAATCAACATCTCCGACAAAGGCCCCCAAAGATTTGCCCTCAGACTGACAGCGAGCTTGCCTTCCTCAGAAACCGTCTCCTCCACAACTTCTGCATTGCTGGCAATTCCGCGCAGATGTCTCCTCAGGTGATCATTGTTTGCCAACAAGTCGGCCACGGTCAAGGAACTGTTGATCCGCACCGATTGCAGGGCTTCATAAAGATTGCGCTGCCCGTTAATCCTTGCCTGGCGAAGCCTGATTCTTTCCCTGGCCGCATCATCCCCGATTAGTTCTGTCCTGGACGCCTCTCCCTTGGCCCGTACTTCTCCAGTCATCCAGTTGACCCATCCGCTTCCGGTCTCTTGGACATAAGCCCCGCTATGTGCACCCTGCACCGGCAGCAAAAGGCAAAATAGCACCATGGCCGCAGCAAGTATCCACATTTTGGCCCTTGAGCTACTCAAGAGGCTGAATGCAACCATAAGGATACCGTTTCCTTGATTTCCTGCGCCTTTTCCGGCTCAAACCAATGAATTTCCCTGTCTCCCCTGAACCAGGTAAGTTGGCGCTTTGCGTAACCCCAGGTTCTCTTTTTCCACTGCCTTTTGGTCTGCTCCCAATCCAGCTCACCTCTCATGTAGGAAAGCAGCTCCCGGCATCCGATGCCCGACCAGGCAGGGGCTTCCGGTTGGGGACAAATCCTCCAGGCCTGCCTTGCTTCCAGCAGAGCCCCTTTACGGATCATCTCCTCGATCCGCTTCCACTGGGCAAGCCGCAACAATTCGCGCTCGGGGCAAACCCCTACCTTGAACACCCTGTGTTCGGGAACTGTTCTCACAAAGGAGTTCTGCCACCAAGTCAAGGTTTTTCCCGTATGCTCGTAGACTTCCAGTGCCCGGCTAATTCTTTGCTTGTCCCCTGGGCTGTAAGCTGCCGCTGCTGGAGGGTCAATTCTGGCCAGGCGGGAGTGCATTTCCCTTGCACCCTGGAGATCGAATTCCTGCAGGATGCGACTGCGCAGATGGGGCGGAGTTTTGGGGATCGGGGCCAGCCCGTAGAGAATGGCCTTCAGGTACAGCCCCGTGCCTCCGGCAAGCACCGGGATCCGTCCTTGGGCGGCTATGCGCTCCATCTCCTTTCTGGCCAGCTCGGCGAAGCTACCCGCATCCACCTTTTCCTGTGGCTCCAGGAATCCATACAGCCTGTGCACCGCACGCCTTCTCTTCTCCGGCCCCGGTTGGTCGGTGACGATGGGGAAATCCCTGTATACCTGGCGGGAATCGAAATTGACAATCTCTCCTCCCAAGTCCTCGGCCAGCCTGAGAGCGACCTCGCTCTTGCCCGATCCGGTGGGCCCCACCACGCATATGGCTTGCACTGG
>CAYSPQ010000251.1:0-3469 GCA_964432965.1 uncultured Desulfohalobiaceae bacterium | reverse complement strand
ATACCGCCTGCCCCGGATCAACCAGGTCCAGGTCAACACCCGCGTAGGCCTGACCTTCGCTCGCGTGCTACGCTCCGCCCTGCGGCAGGACCCGGACATCCTCATGGTGGGCGAAATACGTGACGAGGAGACAGCGGAAATCGCGCTCCGGGCCTCCATGACCGGCCACCTGGTCCTGTCCACCCTGCACACCAACGATGCGATCTCCACCTCCCTGCGCCTCTTGGACATGGGTGCCCCGGGATACATGGTCTCCAGCTCCCTGCACGCAGTGCTCTCCCAGCGCCTGGTCCGCCGGATATGCAGCAGCTGCACCGAGCAGGATCCCCTGGACGCAAACAAGCGGAACTGGCTCAAGTCCGCTCTGGGCGAGGAAGGGCTTCAGATTTCCTTTCGGCGCGGCGGAGGCTGCCCCCAGTGCAACAACACCGGATACAGGGGCCGCATTGGAGTCTTCGAATTCTTGGAGATAGACGACCATCTGGCAGACGCACTGCGGCGAAACGACAGCGGGGAGTTCGCCTCTGCTGCCAAAAGTAGAGAGGGATTCAAGCCCCTGAGCGAGTCCGCCCTGGACTACGCCCGCCAGGGGGTAACCAGCCTGGATGAGGTCATCCGCGTTTCCGGGGAGCTGGAAATGAGCCTGGAGGAAATAATGCCCTCAGTTGTGGAGGAAGAAGCCGGCACCGCTTCCGACTCTGCCCGGACAGAATCCCCAGAGACTCGCTATCTGGAATAGCCGCGCCCAGAAATATACTGGGCAACAACAGGCAGTTCTCCAACTCTGGCCACCTATAACTTACAACTTACTACTTACTACTTCTCCCTATGCCCCACTTTCGCTACATAGCCCGCACTCCGGACGGCAGTTCCCGGGAAGGGAAAATGGAAGCCCCGTCCGCGGAGGCGGTAGCTGAGACTTTGCAGAACGGAGGCGCCATCCCGGTTAACATAACCCGGGCCAGGCCGAGCAGGGACTGGAAAACAGCGCTGTCCGGGCTGCAGCTTTTCCAGCCCAGGGTAACCCTGGATGAGCTCATCCTTTTCAGCCGCCAGATGTACAGCCTGATCCACGCAGGGGTGCCCATAACCCGGGCACTGCACGGCATAAGGGAAACCATGCGCGGCAAGGCCCTCCGGCAGGCCCTGCAGGAGGTGATCGAGGACCTGCAGGGCGGCAGGCAGCTTTCCGAGGCCATGCAGAGACAGCCCCAGGCCTTTCCCCCGCTTATGAGCAACATAGTCCAGACCGGAGAGGAAAGCGGCCGGCTGGAGCAGTCCTTCCAGGAACTGTCCGAATATCTTGTCCGGGAAAAGGAGACCAAGCAGCAGATCAGGTCCGCCCTGCGCTATCCCGCTTTCGTGCTCATAGCCGTGAGCGTTGCCCTGGCGGTTATCACCATCTTCGTCATCCCCGCCTTCAGCAACCTCTTCCAGGCCTTCGACGCGGAGCGTCCCTGGCCCACCCGGGTCATCATCTCCGTGTCCAACTTCTTCTCCACCTACTGGTACATTCTGCTTGCAGTCGCGGTTGCCCTTTTTCTGGGCCTGCGAAGCTACATCGGAACGAACAGGGGCCGCGACCAAGGGGACTGGCTCAAGCTCCGAATCCCCGTACTCGGCAGCATTGTCCTGCGGGCCAGTCTGGCCAGGTTCTGCCGGGCCTTCAGCATGGGCTACTCCTCCGGGGTGCCGGTGCTGCAGAGCATCCAGCTCTCCGGCCAGTCCCTGGACAACGCCTACATCGCCCACCATCTGCAGGAGATGAACGAGCAGGTGGAAAGGGGCAATCCGCTTACAGCCAGCGCGGAAAGCACCGGCCTCTTCACTCCCTTGGTCCTGCAGATGTTCGCCGTGGGGGAGGAGACGGGTAACGTGGACACCATGCTCTCCGAGGGAGCGGACTTCTACGAGCGGGAGGTGGACTACGAGGTCAAGAACCTGACCTCCAGCATCGAACCCATCTTGATCGTGATCATCGGGGCCATGATCCTGGTCCTGGCCCTGGGCGTGTTCCTGCCCATGTGGGAGCTGGGCACTGCCGCTTTTTAATCTCCCGCCATGGCGCCAGGTGCGCGACGTGTTTCTCCCGCGACGGCGCCACGGCGCGATGTTTAGTCTTTCGCCCCGATACAAAGTCGCGGCGAAAGAAATATAGCGCTGCGCCGTAGCGCCGTGGCGGGAAACTATAACGTGGCGGGACGGCACCATCCAACCCGGAGGAAGCTAGCCCGGATGGAAAACCAGATCTCCCGGCGCTATCTGCGCTATGCCGAATACGGTCTATTGGTAATCATAATAGGGCTGATAGTCCTCTTCTTCTTCCACAGGGTGGGTACAGTGCACAAGCAAGCGGAGCGCATGTCCCTGTTGGGAGAGATCAACTCCATGCGCGGCGGGGTGGCGGCAGCGATAGAGGAGCCCCCCTTCGATCCGGACTGGCACGGCAGCCGCCAGAATCCGCTGCGGATACTGCAGGATCCGCCCCAGGACTACCAGGGGATCGTGAGAGCCCCGGAGCAGGACCGCCTGCCCCAAAGATCCTGGTATTTCTGCCCCGAGCGGGAAATGCTGGTGTACAAGGCCCGTTTCTCCCATGACCTCCCCTTCACCGCAGCGCAGGTGCGCTGCCTGGGTTTCCGTTTGCAAAAAGACTGCTCCGGGCGGGAAGATACAGAAGGCAGGGTGCTCTCCGCAGGACCTGTCTATTGTTTGACAGTATATCCGGATATATGTGATATTTAATGTTATTGTTTTGACTGGGCCAATAAACAATTTTTAAAAGATTTAACACTACACACGGAGGGGGTTATGCAAAGACAATCCGGTTTCACTCTGATCGAGCTGGTTGTGGTCATCGTCATCCTGGGCATCCTGGCCGCATTCGCCGTACCCAGGTTCGTGGGCATGCAGTCAGAAGCCAGAAGCTCTACAGTGGAAGGTCTAAAAGGAAGCATTCAAGGTGCAGCTTCCCTAGCACATGGCAAGGCTTTGGCAGTTGGGCTTAATTCTACACAAAATCTCAACTCAACACATGTCACAGGCCTAGATGGTGATGTTGAGATGGTACAAGGTAGAGTTCCTGGTGCTAATATGGATGGAATTGCAAAAATGATGCAGGACGAGCTAGGTGGCTTTCTGAACACAGAAGATGATGGATACGACGATCATTTCTTAGATAATTTTAATAATGGGGGTCTAATCACCTTCTACCCTCAAGGAGTAGAAGATGGTGATAATTGCGCAGTTTCCTATGGAGCAGAAGAAGACAATGACCAAGTCAACTATGCAGTAAACGCCACCACCGACGACTGCTAAACTCACCTTTGCCTCAGCTTACAAACAATCCGCATGCGGCCGCTCCTCTCGGGGCGGCCGCTATTTCTTTTCTGCGATCACTTGTTTTTTATCGTTCCCACGCTCTGCGTGGGAACGCATCCCCGACCGCTCCAGCGGTCATCCTTTTATC
>CAYSPQ010000250.1:0-3481 GCA_964432965.1 uncultured Desulfohalobiaceae bacterium | reverse complement strand
GATCCCCAGATCCGGGCAGATCGGCATGCTCGAGCGTCCTTCGCAGTCGCAGTGCCGCGTTATGTTCAACAGGAAATTGATGTGTAGCAGTGGGAAGGGGAAGAGTGATTCAACCGCCCCTGCGTATTCAGCCATATTCTGCAAAAATTGGTCTCCCGCCAGGTCCCAATTTAGTTGCAGGGCTCCGTGCCTGCAGGTGAAGATGCATTCTGCGCATCCGAGGCACCGCTCCTGCTCCAGATTGATCCCTTCCCCCTCTGGAGAAAGGCTAAGGGCCTTACCGGGACAGACATATGTGCAGCAGGCGCAAGCTCGGCAATTCTTTCTTTCCAGGCGAGGAGCGGTGCTGCTGTGCTGCTGCATTTTCCCTCTGCGGCTGGCGCAGCCCATGGCAAGATTCTTGATTGCCGCACCGAATCCGCTTAGCCTGTGCCCGGTGAAATGACTGCAGTTCACTAGATAGTCAGCGGCCGCTATCTCCCCTCCAATGTAGCATCCCTTTTCTGGATGGCCTGGATTGGGCACTGTTGCCTGGTTATTGCCCTTTATTCCGTCCGCTATGACCACGGGAGCCCCCATATGCAGGGCATGGAAACCGTGCTTGCCGGCCAGCATAGCATGTGAGACACCGTTCATCCGTTCGCCGGAATAAAGGGTGGTAGTGTCCGTTAGGAAGGGGCGTGAGCCGCATCTCGCTAGAAAGGAAATGATTGGCTGGATCATATCCGGGGAAAGGAAGGAGGAGGTGCCCTTTTCCCCGAAGTGGCACTTCACTGCAACCAGTTCCCTGCCCTTCAGAAGTGTGCCGACACGAAGCTTCTTGAGCAGGGACCGCAGCTGGACATTCGGGGAAAAGGATTGTCCCCTTTGAAACTCGAGGTAAAACACTCGCCGGGGTGAAGGCGGAGATTGCTGGGACATGCAAGTACCCTTGCTTTAGCGGACAGGACATAGGCGCTTTTTATTGGACGCTAGTCGAAGAATCCGCTTATAGTGTCAGTTACTAGTATTTCATAGGGAACAAGGCCGGATGTGCGCAAGCGGGAGTGGATGGCGGAAGCGTTCTTGTCGTAGAGAGCCTGCTCGGATCGGGCTATCTGCAGGACAAAGCCCTCCTGGGGTAATACGCGGATGCGGAACTCGTGCAGGCCCAGCCCTTGCAGAAAGTCCTCGGCTGAGCCTAAAAGCTGCAGCATATAATGGCTGGGCCGCATGTGATAGGCAAAGCGAGTGAGTAAGCAGGGTCGGGAAGCCTGTTCCGGATGGGGCAGTCCCATCTCCCTGGCCAAGCTGCGAATTTCCCTTTTGCCTAGCCCCGCTTCATAAAGGGGGCTGCGGATGCCCAGCTCCACTAGGGCCTGCTTGCCCGGTCGGTAGCTAAAGGCGTCATCCCCCTGTGTGCCCTCCACTATAAAGTCTCGACCCAGGCTGTGTCCCAGCTGAAGCGCCTGGGAAAATACATTGAGCTTGCAGTGGTAGCAGCGTTGGGGGTCATTGTTCCGCACTGCCTCGTCCTGCAGGGGATCTAGCTCCAGCACGCGGTATTTCCCCGCACGGGCGCCAAGATACTCCAGACAGTTGTTTGCCTCCAGGGAGCTCATGTGGGGGCCGCTGAAGAAGACGGGTTGGAAGTCCAGGCCCGAGGCCAGAATAACCTCCAGCAGGACTCGGCTGTCAATTCCGCCGGATACCGCGGCCAAGCCAGGTTGCAGTTGCCTTAGCAGCGCCTCCAAATGTTCGGCTTTAGACCACAGCTCCTTGGAGCATGTTTGAGACAAGGAATTTTTCATCATCCCGACACTTCGCGTCTAGCAAAATATGGTAGGTTAGACGATTGCTCTACTTGCAGGCTTGCTCTTTGCAATCTTTTGCAAATTGGGGCAGTTTACCTTATCAGTAGCCAATCTAGCAAATAAGAAGGCTTGCAAGGGCTTTCGTGGCGAAGTGTTTGGAGCTAAAATTCCCGATCTGCTTGGATTTGCGATTTTGCTTGCAGGAGTGAGGGCTTCATGGGCTATGATGTGGATGCTATAGTTGTGGGTGGTGGTCCGGGCGGGGCCAGCTCGGCCTATTTTCTGCAACAGGCTGGCTGCCGAACCCTGCTTTTGGAAAAGGAGGGACTTCCCAGGTACAAAACTTGTGCTGGCGGAGTTCCCGGGAGCACACTTGAATTCTTCCCCTTCTCCTTTTCCGGGATAATAGAGCAGCGCATGGACAGGGCAACCTTTGTCCACGGGTCCAAACGAGTTACGCAACCCGTGGAGGAGGACTCCCTTTACATGGTCATGCGGGACAAGTTCGACTCCTATTTGGTTCAAAACTGCGGCGCCCAGGTTTTGGCCGGAGACAAGGCGGAGTCCGTGCACTCGGAAAGAGAAGGGGTGACGGTTTTTACCCGGAAAGGAAAGCGTCTTCGCGCCCGCTATCTTGTGGGAGCCGATGGGGCGGCCTCGATTGTGGCCCGATCCATGGGCATGACTACCAGTGACAAGGGCTTTGGTCTGGGGCTCGAGGCAGAGGTTATCCCTCAGAGCAAGGTGGGGCAGAGCTTTGAAGGCAGGTTCCTGGTTGGGTTGGGAGAGATGGAAAAGGGATACTATTGGGTTTTCCCCAAGGCAGAACACCTCTCCGTGGGCATAGGCAATATGTGCCGCGGTAGAAAGCAGTTGCTCGCTCACTTGAAGAAGGTGATGAGCCAACTGGATATTGATCTGCAGGGTTGCTCTGTTAGGGTCCATCCCATTCCCGCCTTCAATCCCGGAATTCGGCTGCAGCAAGGGAGAGTGCTCCTAGTGGGGGATGCTGCCCGTCTAGTCGACCCTTTGACAGGAGAGGGCATCCGTCACGCGGTTCTCAGCGGGAAGCTGGCCGCGGAGGCAGTGGCCAGTGACTCATTGGAGCAGTATCCCCGTTGGGTCCATCACCAGATAGGAAGGGACCTGCAAGGGGCTCGTGTGCTGTCCGCCATCTTTTTCGCAAGTCAGAGGGGATGCTTTGAGCTCATGGTGCGCAACAGGCTCATATTTCAAGACTTGTTGCGCATAATCAGTTGCAGGACCAGTTATTTCCGCTCCTTGCTCCGACTGCCCCTGTATCTAATGGCCCTGTACAACAGGGCTCCGTTGGATTCAGAGTGAGGATGGGACATGCTGGGATGCAGGAGCACGGAAGAGCGGAGGAAAGACTCTGGATCTAATAATTAAATGACAAATCCCTCTTAGTTGCAGTCCCCTGCTGGTATTGAAGTTGTGTTGTTATAATAAAGCATGAAACTCAAGCCTATGCCACTGGAAAATCCTTCGGAATCAATTTTCAAGGGCCGAGGCTTCCGGCTTGCCTGCCATTCGGAAGAAATATCCCTGGTGGAGGAGCTCCTGCAAGGAGAGGGATACGAATTTCACCGGGTGCCCATTGATCGGTTCGCCAGGGTTGCCACCCGGGGCAGAAAGAGCCTGGGCACCTCTCTCTCCGCTTTTTTTGC
>CAYSPQ010000249.1:0-3485 GCA_964432965.1 uncultured Desulfohalobiaceae bacterium | reverse complement strand
CAGACCCACAGCCATTTCGAAGGCCAGGGGGGAGAGCCCCACCACGGTGGAGGTCATGGTCATGAATATGGGCCTCAGCCTGAGCTGCACCGCCCTTTCCAGGGCGCTGTCCCTGTCCAGGCCCTCCTCTCTCGCCCTGTTCACGAAATCCAGAAGAAGCACGCTGTTGTTGATGATAACCCCGGCAAGGAAGATCATCCCCATGTTTCCGGGCATGGACATGGGCTTGTCGAACAGGAGAAGGCCCCACAAGGCCCCTGCCACAGCCAGGGGAACCACGGAGAGAATGGTCAGTGGATGCCGGAAGGAGCGGAACATGGTGAAAAGCAGCAGATAGAGCAGCACCAGGCCCACTATCAGCGAGTTCCGCAGCTCCTGGTTCGTTTCCTGCATCTCCTGCATGGTCCCGGCGAATTCCAGGCTGTACCCGCGGGGCAGCTCCAGGTCCCGCAGCTCCCGTCGGGCCATGTCCGTGACCTGGGAGATGGTCATCCCGCGGTTCTCGCCGGTTATATCCACGGTGCGCCTTAAGTCCTCCCGGGTTACCAGGGGCTGCTCCCGCTGGGATTCGATCTCCGCAAGCGCGCGCAGCGGCACCGGACCGAAGCGGGAGGAGACGTAGGCAGATTCCAGATCCTGCAGCTGCTTAACATCCGGCTCGCTGTACTGCACCCTTATGGGGATATCCAGGTAGTGCTGCAGACGCATCCGGGTGGCAGGGACCCCCTGCACAGCTGCCTGCAGCTCTTGGGACACCCTCTCCGGAGAAGTGCCGTAGACCCGGGCCAGGGAGGGGTCCACCCGCACTACCTGCTCCCTCTGCTCGAAGTGCCAGCTCCTGCGCAAGTCCACCAAGCCCGGAACCTGCCGCAGCCTCTGCAGGGTCTCCTGTGCCGCATCGTCCAGGATCTCGGGTTCCGGCCCGCTTATGGTAACAGTGAGCGGGGCCTTGATGCCAGCAACGGGTACCGCGCCGTACTCGCTTATCCGAAAACTCTTTATTCCCGGAACACGTTTTATCTCCTCCCGCCAACCCTGCTGGATCTGCCATGTGGACTCCTCCCGGCGCGTTCTGTCCACCAGATGCACGGTCAGATGCGCGGACTGCATCAAGGAGCCTCCGGTGTCGAAACTGATTGCTCCAGGCTCCGAGCCGGCAACTGAAGATATCCTCTCCACCCCGGGGTGGTCGGAGAGGATACTCTCCACCTCCTGCATGGTTTGCCGCATGCGCTGGATGGAATCCGTTGCCGGGAGCTCGAACTCCACGTGCACGATCCCGGTGTCCATGCGGGGCATGAGCTCTCCCCCAATCAAGGGCGGAACAACTCTGGCGCTGACCAGGAAGAAAGCAAGGGCCAGCAGCAGGGTGGCCAACCTCCAGCGCAGGGCGCCCCGAAGCAGGAAGAGATAGAAGGAGCGCACCCGGTCGAGCAGCACATCCGAGTGAGCTGCGCCCCGTTCCAGGATGTTGGGGGAGCGGTTCCCCTTGGCCAATAAACGGGAGCACAACAGGGGCACTATGGTCAGGGAACCCAGCAGGGCGGCGAGCAGGGTGGTGGAGAGGCCTAAACTGAGCGTCCCCATGGTCCTCTGGGTGTATCCTCCGGAAAAGATGATAGGCAGGAGCACGGCCACAGTGGTCAGGGTGCCCGCGACATTGGGCAGGGCCACCTGTCTGGTGCCCTTTTCCGCGGACTCAGCTGCCTCAGGGCTGCTCTCGCCGCGATGGCGGCGATAGATGTTCTCCAGAACCACGACCGAGGAATCCACCACCAGCCCGGTGGCCACGATCAGGGCGGTAAGGGTGATCATGTTCAGGGTATGGGGCATTAGCCACAGGACGGAGAGAGAGAAAAGAAAGGACAGGGGCAGGCTGATCCCTACTACAAGTGAGGCCCGCACATCCGCCAGGAAAAAGAAGACAACCCCCATGGTCAGCAGCACCGCCAACCCTATGGAGAGGACCATACCCTTCTGGTTCACATCTATAAGGGGCTGCTGATCCTGGGTGATCTGCCAGGATATGGAGGGGAAATCCGCCTTCAGCTCCGGCAGGTGGGCCTTGACCCTTTCTATGGTCTCCAGTGTGGCCCCCTGCTCCTCCCTGATCACGCCCAGGGCTATGGCCTCCTCCGTATTGCCGTGATACAGGGAGCGCTGCTCCTGCTCGTCCAGCCGCACCTGCGCCACCTCGGACAGTCGCAGCAATCCGTATTCGGACCGGCGCAGCGGGAGCCGACCTATCTGCCGCAGCTCCTGGAACTCCCCTTCCACCCGGACCAGGTATTCGCTGTCCCCGGCATATATATTGCCCGCGGGAACGGAGATGTTCTGCTCCGCAAGCCCGGCTATCACCTCGCCCAGGGAGAGATCGTGGGATGCGAGCCGGTCACGCTTTACACGAACCTGCACCTCGGGCTGGTGTCCGCCGAAGACGTGCACATCCGCCACTCCCTCCAGCCTGAGCAGACGGTCCTTGATCTGGTTTTCGGCAAGCAGCCGTATTTGGGACAGATCCCTGAGCTCCCCGTCCTTCGGGGCAAGAGCCAGGGTCAGCAAGGGCTCGGAGGTGGACTCGGTAAGGAGGTGCAGGCTGGGCTCCTCCGCGGTTTCCGGCAGCCGCGCCTCTATCGCAGCAACCGCATTCCGCGTTTCGGTAAGGGCCTGCCCCGGGTCCTTGCCGTAGTCGAACTCAGCCGTAACCGAGGAGACCCGGTCCCTGCTGGAGCTGCGCACCTCCTGCAGCCCGCTTACGGTATGGATCTCCTTCTCCACCAGCTCGGTGATCCTGTCCTCCACGTCAGAGGCGCTTGCTCCGGGCTGCTCGGTTATGATCAGCACCTGGGGAGGAGCTGTCTCCGGAAAAAGATCCACCGGAGTACGCAGGTAGCCGAACGCCCCCATAACAGCTACCAGAAAAGCAAGAGCGGCTATCACATGGGGATGCCTGATGGAAGCGCCCGCGATATTCATCGCACAGGCTCCGCTTTGTCCATGGAGGAGAGTCTGGCCCAGCCCAGAAAGGTGTTCTCCACCACCTGGGCGCCGGGTGAGATCCCTTCCACTGCCGCCCTATCCTCGCCTGTGCCCAGAACCTGAACCCTCTGCGGACGCAGGCGTTCCCGCTCCAGGACAAAGACGTGCTCCACCCCCTGCGGAGAGGGAATCAGGGCTGTGCGCGGCACCAAAGTGACCTCGCTGAGCCTGTCCACCACTACCGTAAGGGGCAGATAGGAGCCGACTCTCAGCCCCTTCCTGTCCTCCCCCTGCAGCCTGACTTCCGCCCTCTTCATCCTGTGCTCGCCAAGCGAGGGATGCAGCAGGCTGATCCGCGCGGTGCGCCTCTGACCGTCCACCCTGAAGAGGCACTGCAGCCCTCGCTCTATCTCCGGCAGATCCTGCTGGGGCACGTCGAAGGCCACCTTGAGCATATCTGTATTCTGCAGCAGCAGAAGGACCTGTGAGGCGGAAGCCATGTCCCC
>CAYSPQ010000248.1:0-3496 GCA_964432965.1 uncultured Desulfohalobiaceae bacterium | reverse complement strand
GAAGCTCTAAAGTCTTCTTTGAAAATCCTCCAAACAAATCTCTCTTATTAGTTACCGGTAACTCAGTTCCAGCAGCTATCACAGAAAAAGGCACATTGCTTTCAATAACATTCTCCAAAAATGGATATTGTTTCTTGTGCATTTGTGGCCTAATTGCCAAACAAGCGAAAAATACATGATCAGCTTTCAAGATTTTATTCTTCACATTTAACCAATCATCAGCACGCCAAACAATATCAACATTAGCTTGATTAATTTTATGAATAATGTTTGATAGGCATTGTGTTATCAGCCAATCACCAATATTTTTTGATCCATGCTCTGGATAGGTAGAAACAACAACAATATTCTTCATAACCTCATTCCGCGAACAATGTACATCAGAGATACATTAAAAGCACAATTAGTTCTTTGATAAAAGTCAGTTATTCTAGTATGATATTTCTCTCAGCCACCAACTTGTCCGGGTTAAATATTTGAAACTTAATTGCATCAGCTCCTGCTTCTGCAGCTAGTCTAACCAATCGCGTGGCTGTCTCCGGGCCATCATGGGTAGGGCCGGCCTCAAAGATAATAAAGCAGGGGTAATTATCCCCGATTTCCCGGTTGCCAATCTTTATGGTCATGGCTTAATCCTTGTCAGCCCACGGAACACACGGAATAGCACTGAAAAAGAAAAAATATCTTCCGTGTCATTCCGTGTATTCCGTGGGCAATTTACTATATTATCAATCTCTTCCATTCAAGCTTGGGATGATGCCCGAAGTTTACCATAAGCCCCAAGCGCATATCAGTGGCGTGCAGGTAATTCAGCAACTGGGCTTTGTGCTCTGAGGCAATTTTATCCACAGCCTTGAGCTCCACAATTATCTTGTCGTAGCAAACAAAATCCGCTACGTACCCTGACGCAGCCTTATTCCTTTGTAATCCAGCGCGAGTTCCTTTTGGGCTTCAAAGGGAATATTCCTTTCCGTGAACTCAATTTCCAGGCATTCCTGATAGACAGCCTCCAGAAATCCGCAGCCCATGCTTTTATATACCTCGAAGCAGGCGCCCTGGATATTGTAGGTTAGCTCTTCGTATAGCATGGCGGTTTCAGCCCACGGAATACACGAAAAAGCACGGAAGAAGATTAACATTTTTACAGTATAAGACCACCGTAAAAAAATCGTCTTTCTTACATTCTGTGTCATTCCGTGTATTCCGTGGGCAATCATCGGGAATTCGGGAATCAGCCTAGATTCAAATGTTTGATTGGCCCGGTGATGCCTTCCTTCGAAAGCCGTCTGGCCTGGGGAGTACCCCGGCGAATGGCCACAGGACCAGACGCCACCCAGTAATAGGATTTGCTCAAGCCGTTAAATCCAGAGCAGTTCCTGCTAAACCAGGATTTCAGCCACTTCAGCTTGGCCAGCAAAGTGTTTACCGCATTGGTATGCGCCGGGTGCACTTCGACAAATACCCCTTGATCATTGATATCCAATCCGTAGTCCCAACGATTGTCGTTGGGGCATGAGTCCTTAAGGCAGGTGTCTATGTTGATACTACCATTGCAGGCGCTGTTTCTGGTCTGGATAAGCTTTTTGTCTTTTTTTTGCAGTGCCTGCATTCCCAGTTTCCAGCAATTCTTCAATTCATTGTTGCTCTGTGCCACTGCCTTCAAGCTCATGCCTCCTGCTCCTGGACCATCCTGCTTACTACATCGCTTACCCTGCCACTGAATTCAGCCAATCCTCCCCATCCCCATTCCCGGATGTCCTCCGCTCCAGGATCCAGCCTGGAAATGTCCCGGGTATAAACATCCTCATCATGGCGCTCAAAGTAATAAACCTTGGCTGTGGAAGTCGCTGTTCGTTTTGCCATCTCACTTAAGGCCTGACTTTTCGGTGCATCAAGCATGTCGAGCAGCAAACCGGGATCTCCGGCATAGGACTGCACCATGTTCCATCCCCAGACAAAATCAAGAATATGAGTAGAATGCGTGGACACTACGACCTTGTAACCCCTGTCCAGAAGCTCCATGACCGCTAACAGAACACCGGAGACAGCTTGTGGGTGCAGGCCGGTTTCCGGCTCTTCAATGATCACCCAGTTCACGTTGTCGTGCTTGCTTTTCTTGGAAGGAGGCAACAGCCAATAAAGGCCAAGCAAGAGAGGAATAAACTCCCGTTGGCCAGCGGACCAGACCATAAAAGGCAGGGTGCTTTTTTCCGCCTGCAGGATGATCCGCTTCTGCAACCCGTGCGTATCCAAACGCAGCTCACTCCCGGAAAATATCCCGCGGGACAGGAGTTGACGCAAATCCTTTTTCAAACGGCCCGGTTGGGGAAAAATGGCGCTTGCTCCGCTCCCCAGGCCGGCCTCCATCAGATGACGGATCATTTCACTAAAATGGCGGACCACATAAGGGTCTCCGCTGTTATAGTCGGTGAAGGGTCGCGGCCACCCATTACTCAGGGTAATTACCCTTTGAGCCGGGATGAAAAAGGAAGTCTCATTACTTTTCTTGGCCCTCATCTTGGCTTCTATGTCGACATCTCGTCCTCGGTGGGTCATTTTGCTCTTGTCGGACCAAGCGGATTCCATCCCCTCGCCCATATACAGGGAGAGATATTTGCTGAGCTCCCCGTTCCAGTGCATGCCGTTTCTCTTGAGTACAGAGTTGATATGGCCCGCATCCATGGCCAGCTTGAAAAGATGCAGAAGGATGCTCTTGCCAGAGGCCTGCGGCCCCACCAGCACGGTGAGATCGCCGAACGACACTTCTGCCCTTTTTAGCTGGGCTACGTTTTCTATTGTCAGTTTGCCTTTCTGCATCTTCATGAACCCTTACTTATTCAGCCCACCCCGATTAAAACAGCGGAAAGTTTAACTGGGCAGGGGTGCACGGGGCAGGCACGGAATCGCCAGGAAGAAGGAAGACATGTTGCCCACGGAAAACACGGAAAAGCACGGAAGAGAGGAGATTTTTTGCTACAAGATTCTTGCGGCAAAAAGATCCTTTCCGTGTCATTCAGTGTGATCCGTGGGCCAAGCTCTTTCTGAACACTTGAACTACTTGATCCTGCTCTTCCTCGCTCATAGCCGGGAACAGAGGCAGGGTTATAGCTTTCCGGTAATACCTTTCCGCCTCCGGAAACATGCCCGGCTCAAAGCCCATCTTTCTATAATACGGCTGGGTATGCACGGGGATGTAGTGCACATTCACCCCCACTCCCTGCTCCCTTAAATACTCGAAAACCCGCTTGCGGCTATAATTTATCCTGTCCAGCTGCAGGCGGATGACATACAGATGCCAGGCGGAAGAACTATCCTGATGCTGCTTGGGCAGAGAGACAGGCAAATCCGCCAAAAGCAGGTCATAGCGCTCGGCAAGCTTCTGCCTTCTTGATACATAATCTTCCAGCCTCTGCAACTGGCTAAGGCCAAGGGCTGCCTGGATGTCAGTCATGCGGTAGGGGTAGCCCAGGTCTATCTGCTCGGAAGAGTAGGAAGG
>CAYSPQ010000247.1:0-3500 GCA_964432965.1 uncultured Desulfohalobiaceae bacterium | reverse complement strand
TTCAAAAGCTGTTCCAGGTAGGTGTCTATCCAGGCTTGGTTGATGCTCGGGAATCTATCTGAGACGACAAAAATGAAAGGAGTACGGAAGCTATATCTTGGCTTATTTGTTTTTTTTCTATTGCGATGCATAAATTTTTTAATTCTCGTTTATCTCAATACGAATACTTATTTGTAAAATTAGATTAGACAAAAGAAGTTACATGACACCTGCATTTTTCACGCGCATGAGGTATGAGCCTGTATTCTGTTCATAATCCAAAACAATTCCTCTCTTCCGGGCCACATCCACAGAAGCACCAATTCGAGAGACTTGAACAAACTGGTCTGTAAGGAAAAGATATTTTTTTACAAGGCAGAACTATTGGGGTATTTTTTGTTGTCTTGCTACCGTTGCAATAGACAGCCTTTGCGGTCTATTTGCTCAAACGCCCTCAACAGGCCATTGTAAGTGACCTCCAATTTATATTCTTCCGCATCCGCACATGCCAGTTCCCCCATAACGCTTCGCAATGCATCGTCCTGAAGGATCTGATCTAGCATTTCACAAGCCGTCTGCACACCTTCCCGAGGATATATCATCCCGTTTCTCCCATGAATGGTAGCCCCGCATACAGAAGGATTATCCGGAACCACGACTGGGAGACCTGCCCGCATATACTCCAGTATGGACAGGGAGTAACCCACCTCTCCTCGGGAAGGATGAAAGGCGAGATCCGCCCCGGAAAGAAGCGCCGACACATCGTTTCTTTTTCCGGCAAAAGTGCAATAGTTTTTTACCGCGTATTCTTCTGCATTTTTTTTGAAATACTCCAGATCAGGACCGTCTCCGATAAACAGGAAATGAAAGTCCTCTCTGTTCATCTCCCGCAGCCTGGCAAGACATTGTAATGCAAAATCCACGCCTTTGTAGCGGTTGGCCCTGGCAGCCATGATGATTATCTTCCGATTTTCCGGGATGCGGAAAACAGTGTGGAGATCCACAGCCTCAGGGGATGAACCTGTGTCCGGAAGCCCATTTGGCGCTGCAAAGCATTTATCCGGATGCATTCCGTTGACCTCGATCAGGCGCTTTCTCACGAAATCCGTGGCTCCAATAGCTCCGTCCGCACTCAGCCAGGGCAGTCTGTGGATCAAGCGCTTTAAAACCCCCTTGAGTCTCCGGGCTGGAGTCCGTTCTCCCGGTGTATGGTCATGCACTACGATCATCCGGACTCCGCTCAGTCGGTAGAATATATAACGCCAATGCCAGGTGGGCCGGTCCGAAAAATAGATGACCCGAATATTGTGTTTGATAAGAAACCGGCACTGCTTGAAAACCTGTCCCGGATTAGTGCCGCTGAAATCATGCTCTACTGCCTCCAGGGGGGCAGCTGCAACAGCCGAGGGTAGTTGGCTGATGGTCGGATACGCAAGGATGACCCGTTTACAGGTACTATAATGCTCAGCCAGCTTTACCCAGAAACTCTCCATGAGCCACCAAGCATAACCTACCCTCGAGTCATAATTGGCAACCATAAGCAGGGCAGGTTTTGATTTCATAACGATTTGAATCTGCCAGCATTAATGGTTTTGCGTGTTATGATTCTGTCAAAAGAATATCCCAAGTTTTGAATATCCTGCTGGTAGAGCTCGTGTACCCTGTCCGCTGCTTTAGTTGAATAAATATTCCGATATCCTTTTCCACCAGACGCATTGACATGGTCGAGCCGGGATTCAATGCCCAGGCGCTCTGCAACCGCTGCGAAATCTTCCGGCAGGGTCTCGAAATAACCAATCCAATCTATTAAAGGATACCCCTTTCTGTCGCAGATGAAATCGCTCTGGGGACGGAAATGCAGGTGGCTGCGGATTGTGCCCGGGGAGAGCCAGTCCAGCACGAAGGCGTTGAAATCTGGCACGTTGGATAGATTCTGATTGAACCACTGTCGATCTCTTTCATTCCAACCGCCCTTGCAAAGATAGGTATAGGCTGAGTAAAGCCTGTCCCAGGGATTTCTGACAAAGGCGAACTTGAAATAACGATTGAACGTGTTACGGCCGTAAATCACCCGGTATTGAACTGCGGTATAATGATACGGCAGGTATCCGAAAAGGCTCTTGGCTACTGAAGTGCCGGCTGACTTGGTGACATGCACAAAAAGGCATTGATACCGGTCAAACGGACATAAAGAAAAGTCTCCCTTGGGAGAAGGATGCACCTTCTGCCGCAGTTCCCTGAATTCTGCTGGATGCCGCAACTTATAGAACAGGTAGCGGTGCTCTGAAGAGACCAGTGCGTGATACAGGGTGCGCAACATTACTTGTTAAGCCTCTTTATACAAAATATCCGGCGGTTCGTACCCGTATTGTTCTATGATCAATGGTTCGCGATCGAAAATCAGATCAATCGTCTCCTTGTCGTAATAGTGACCGACAGAAAGATGTCTGGAGGTGTTGGTCCGCTTGCCGCTGGCCTCTAACAGGGCTGTCCTCTCCTGCTCTGGCAAAGAGATTCCGGCCGTTCCCAGAGCCTTCAGCATATCCTGCTCCAGATATTCGTTGCGGATTACAAAGTTTACGAGTTTTTTTTTCAGCCAGACACTACGAATGCCCTGAAGTGTTTGAAGCGTGCCGTCTCTGTAAAGCTCATCGCCCAGCCGGGTGAACAGCTTGAGATATCTGTAGGTCATAAGGCCAAAGCCTCGGGCCAAAGGACTGAATCCAAACCCTTCTGCCATGTCGAATCTCCGCGCCGGATCGAGCATCATCCGAACCCAGGCACGAAAAGCAGTTGAATCGGAATAATCACTATACAGAGAAGCCCATTTTGCAACCGGTTTTCTTGCAGCATGCCAGACCTGGCGTATCCATTGTCCGGGTCTCGGGCGGGGTAGCCCCATTTCGCTGTGGAGCTGCCGATTGAGGTACTTTATGTCAATACGCCGTGTAGTCTCCCGATACACACTGCCTTGTCCGCCGCAGCCAAAGGCCCACAGGGAGACGTACCAGTCCCAGGGATTACGGATTGATCCGATAATAAACCGGTCCCAGTAAGCTGGAGGAATGCGATTGTGCTTGCCAATTTGCTCTCCCCCAACAAGTTTGGAAAGCCAGTTGGATATATGCGTGCCGCCTGTTTTGTGAAGCTCTGTAAATACCAGTTTTTCCGAGACGAACATGTATTTTAGAGTCCATAAGTTTACAGTTTCCGGAAAATAACAAAAATCAAACTACCTGAGCCATAGCCCTAAAACTCTTGCTCTGATCAAACAAATAACTATAGCTGCCTGAAGCGACTAGCTCACCATGTTCAAGCAAGAAAATACTGTCACATGAACGAACAGTACTGAGACGATGGGCAACAAGGATGATGGTCTTGCGATTGGACAGATTATGCACCGCATCCATCACAGCTTGCTCGGTCAGGTTGTCCAGGGCGCTTGTGGCCTCGTCCATAATCAGCACATCCGGGTCGTGATAAAGGGCCCTGGCTATTCCTATGCGCTGGCGCTGTCCCCC
>CAYSPQ010000246.1:0-3506 GCA_964432965.1 uncultured Desulfohalobiaceae bacterium | reverse complement strand
TCTTTGGCAGGCGGAGCATATTGCCGGCAGAATCCGTGCCCGGCATCCGGACAGGGAAGTGGAGCTCAAGGTGGTCAAGACCTCGGGGGATGTTATCCGGGACGCCCCTTTGGCCAACTACGGGGGCAAGGGGTTGTTCGTAAAGGAGATAGAGGAGGTGTTGCTCAGGGGCGAGGCGGAGTTGGCTGTGCACAGCATGAAGGATATTCCTTCCCAGATTCCCGAGGGGCTAACCCTGGGCGTGGTTCCGGAGCGCGGGGAAGCTGCGGACTGCTTCCTGAGCCAAGCTCATCCGAACCTGGACTCCCTGCCCCGGGAAGCTGTGGTGGGAACCAGCAGCCTGCGCCGCCAGGCCCAATTGCTCGCCCTGCGACCGGACCTGTCCATACGAAACCTGCGCGGCAATCTGGACACCAGGCTGGGAAAGCTGCGGGAGGGGGAGTACCAAGCCATAATAGCCGCTTCCATCGGTCTGCGACGTCTGGGGTTGAGCGCCGACCATGAAAAGCCCATGCTCTCCGAGGAGTTCTTGCCCGCGGTGGGCCAGGGGTGTCTGGGTCTTCAATATCTGCAGGAAAACAGGGAAGTGGAGTCCCTGATTGCTTTTTTGGACCATCCTCCTTCCCGTCTTGCCCTGGAGGCGGAAAGAGGCCTTTTACAGCGTCTGGAGGGAGGGTGTCAGACACCCATAGGCGGGCACGCCTATTTGACGGAGGACGGTAGTCTTATTCTCAGGGCGCTGGTGGCCGATATCGACGGCAAGGAGGTGGTTCGCAGCTGTCATAGCAGCCCTGCGGAGGATGCGGGCCGGCTGGGCCGGGAAGTCGCGGATGAGCTCCTGGCCAGCGGGGGAGGAGACATATTGCGCCGGATTCAATCCCAGCAGCCGTGAAACGCAACCGACAATCACCAGCAGACTCCCGGAACAGCCTACGCTGACCAGGCAATCTCTACCGGAAGAAATCTTACCCTCCACCTGCTACTTGTATCCGCAAGGATCATCCTGCCTCTATCCCGGCTCGTTGCCGCAGAATTTGCAGGTCATTATCCGTGTTGACGTTGACAAAGGAATCCATATCCGGATCCAGGGAGCGAATGAATTCCGGGCCCAATTTGCGGGTGCGGACCAGGGGGTAGAGACGCCGGATCTGATGGATGCCGCGTTGCAGCATGCTTTCCGCATGGGGCAGACAGCTTGTGGAGTAAACTGCGCACAGGGGCTCCAAGTATCCCTCGTACTCGGGGACAACTGCGTCGATGTCTTGGGTTGCCTGTTGCATTATTCCCCGGGCAAGAGAGGGCTGCAGCAGGGGAGCATCGCAGGCTGCCACGAAGGCGTGGGAAGTGCGGCAGTGGGCCAGCCCGGCGTGAAGCCCGGTCAAGGCGCATCTCACTCTATGTATGTCCGGCACTGTCCGGAGGCCCCATTCCGAAAAGAGGGCGGGATCACGGGCTACGAGCAAAATATCATCAGTTAGGGGAGAGAGAGTCTCCAGGAGACAATCCAGGAATTGCTTGGAGCCGAGTTGAAGGAATGCCTTGTTTTTTCCCCCCATACGGGATCCCAGCCCCCCACAGAGGACGATTCCGGTAAAAGTGGCGGATACGGGAGGCATGGGTCTTGCGAGAGGCCCTTTGGAGAGTGTGGACAAAAAAAGCCGGATTCTATCCGGCTTTTTTGTCCTTTAACAGGTAGTGCAGGAAGTGCAACCATCGGATCCCTCAGAAGTATTGAGCTTGGAATTTACCCGGAATCCGAATTGATTGCCGTCGATCTGAATGGGAGCTGCGGTTTGATTCAGGCTCTTTTCCACCAGGAAAGTATAGCCCTGAACTTGGTAAACGTCGTCGGTGTCTCTTTGCTCATCCAGAGCAAGTCCCAGTTGGGGACCACCTCACCCTGCGGCCATGTAGATGCGAATGGGTGGCACATCAGTTTTGTTCTGAAAGTGCTGATCCAGCAAGGATTTGGCACCCTCGGTAATTTCCACCATTTTCTGCCTCCTTGAAATTGATTTGAAAACTGTACTTAAGTCTTTAGAGTCGTTTTGTCAATCCACTCTCAGGTTCGTACAGTGTGAGCTATTGCTTCTCCACCCTGCAGAGAAGGGACTTGATGGGTACGGATCCGGTTACCGGGCAAAGGGAGCGATCCTCGGTGAGCATATTGATGTTAAGCCTTCTCCACCCCTCTTCCACTCCGTACCAGAATCCGTGCGGAGAGTGCACCACTCTGGGGTCTATGTCTGGGCTATACTTTGCCTTTATCTCGATCCTGCCTCTGGGAGAGGCCAGATAGACCCATTCCTCGTCCTCGATTCCCAATTGTTCGGCGGTATTCGGATGTATTTCCAGCTCCGGATCCGGGGCCTTTTTCCGCAGAGAGGAGATGTTGCGGTGCGAGGAGTGATAATAGACCAGCAGTCTCGCACCCGTGGTAAGCACCAGTGGATATTCCCGGGCGAGATCTGGACGGTTATAGGGGCTTTCGGCAGGTTCGCGAAAAACCGGCACCGGGGAAATATCCAACTGCTTCAGGTAGTCTGCGCTCAGGGCCACCTTGCCGTTGGGGGTTCGGAAATTCCCTGTTTGTTCGTAGCTTCTGTAGCTCACGTTTCTGGAATGCCAACCCTTTTCCTTGAGCTGCTCATAGCTGAGCCCAGTATACTCCAAGCGGTGATCCAGCATCTGGGTGATGCTGCTGAAATAGTCATCCAATCCCAGGGCCCGGGCCAGATCTATCAGGATCTGCTTTTCGTCCAGGCAATCGGGTAGCGGATCCATGGCTTTGGGCTGGGCAAAGACGTAGCTCTTCATCAAAAGGTCTTCTACGTCGTCGCGTTCCACCCAGTGGGCGGGGGGTAGTATGACATCCGCCAGCTCCGTGGTGGGGGTATGGAAATAGTCCACGGCAAAGAGAAAGTCCAGTTGTTGTAGCACTTCACGGACCTTGGGGGAGTCGGGATAGGCGCAGACGCTGTTGTTTGCGAAGAGCCCCAGCATGTGGACGGGGTAGGGCTTTTGCTCGGTTATGGCCCGCCAGACTGCCTGTGGCTGGGAAGGAATAGGGATAAACTGCAAGAGGGGAAACAGATCCAGTCCCAGCTTCTTTTGGGCCTGTTCCCGGGGGAGATTGAAGAAGGGATCGTGGTCCGGTCCGTAGCAGCTTCGCTTGCTGGTGGGCGCTGGACGGCGCAGATTGCCCCCCGGGGCCTCAAGGCTGCCGGTAAGAGCGCTGAGTATGGTCAGGGAGCGGACAAGATCGAAGGAGTCGTTGGCCTGGCAAACACCGCCCATGCCTGGTCCAATAGCCGAGGGGGCGTTTTCGGCGAACAAGGTGGCAGCCTCTTCAATTCGCTCCGCCGGGATCCAGGTTATCTCCGCGGTCTTTTCCGGGGTGAACTCAGAGGCATGCTCGCGCAGGGCCTGAAAGCCCTCGCACCAGTTTTCCACGAACTCCTTGTCGTAGAGCCCTTTTTCTATAATGGTTCGGATGAAGCAAAGCA
>CAYSPQ010000245.1:0-3527 GCA_964432965.1 uncultured Desulfohalobiaceae bacterium | reverse complement strand
TGGTGGTGCAGGACTTGTTCTACACCGAGACCGCCAGATACGCGGTTGTGATCTTGCCTGCCTGCAGCTTTGCGGAAAAGGAGGGCTCCTTTACCAACCTGCAGGGAGGGATCGGATGGTTGCGCCGGGCGCTGCCCACACTGGGGGAGAGCTTGCCCGATTGGGAGATCATACTGCTTTTGGCCAGGGAAATGGGGAAATCTCTTCCGTATTCGAACCTGCAGCAAGTGATAAACGACATAGACGATTTCGTCCCCCTGTACGAGGGATATTCTCAATTCGAGCATTTTTCCGGGGGAACGGCGCTTTACTGGGAGGAGAGACGTAATCGGGCCTTCCAGTCCCTGAGCGGATTTCCCAGTTTTTCTCCCCCCCAATCCGAGGCCCGAGCGGGGGAAAGGCCCCAAGAGTATCCATTCCATCTCTTTTTGGAAGAGTCCCTGGTTCCGTACGGAAGCGGGACCAGAAGCGATCATTCCCGGCGTCTGGTGAGCATGTACCCTGCACAACAGCTAAGGATCAACAGCAAGGACGCGGATTGGCTGTTCGCGAAATCCGGGGATCAATTGCGGATCATATCCGCGGCTGGACAGCTGAAGGCCGTAGCAGTGGTTTCCGAAGCAGTCCCCGCGGGAACGGTCTCCCTACCCCCGAGTCTTCCGGGTGTATTGGAGCTGTTCACTCTGGGGCGAGAGGGCGTAGGAGGCAGGCCCTCCCTGAGATCAGCATACGTTAAGCTGGAAAAGGAAGTCAGCCATGAATGAAAAAAGTAAGGCTCCGGAAGTAAACCTGGATCGGATCCGGGAAATGGTAAGGGGGTACCAGAACAGGAAGTGGCCGCTCATTCCCTTGGTGCAGGAGATACAGTCCGAGGTCGGCTTCATACCTCCGGAATCCGTACCCATTATTGCCCGCGACTTGAGTCTCTTCCCCAGCCAGGTGCAAGGGGTGATCTCTTTCTACGAGCAGCTTTACACCGAGCCCAGAGGGAAGAACATAGTCCGGGTCTGTCGAGGAACTGCCTGCCATGTTCGGGGGGGCAAGATAGTGCTCAAGCTGGTCAAGGAACAGCTGGGATTGCAGGAGAATCAGACATCCGAGGATTTGGAGTACACCCTGGAAACAGTGGCCTGTCTCGGGGTTTGTGCTTTGTCTCCCAGCCTGGTGGTAAACCAGCAGGTGTGCGGCCACATGAACCCCAAGAAGGTCAGGCAGCTGTTCAAGAGCGAGGGAGGTTAACCAGCAATGAAGCGGCGTACGGTGTTCGTCTGTCAAGGGACCGGATGCTACTCCAGCGGCTCCAAGGCCGTATTCGATTCCCTGGTTGCGGAGGTGGAACGGCTGGGGCTTAGCGGAACGAGCATAGATCTGACCGGCTGTCACGGTTTTTGCGAACAGGGGCCCATTGTGATCGTGGAGCCGGAGGGAATCTTCTATGCACACGTGCAAAGCGAGGACGTGCGGGAGATAGCCACCTCGCACCTCAAGGGCGGAGTTGCGGTGGAGCGTCTGTTCTACAGGGATCAGGCCGGGAATGCCGTTCCCTACTACCAGGACATCAATTTTTACCAGAAGCAGCAGAGGTTGATTCTGCAGAACTGCGGGCGCATAAATCCGGAAAACATAGAGCACTCCCTGGAGAAAGGCAGGTATCGGGGACTGGAAAGGGCCCTGCAGGGGATGACCCCTCAGGAGGTCATAGAGGAGGTGAAGGAGGCCGGTCTGCGCGGCCGAGGTGGGGCAGGCTTTCCCGCAGCCCGCAAGTGGGAGTTTTGCCATAACGCCCCCGGGGCCAGAAAGTACGTAATATGCAATGCGGACGAAGGCGACCCAGGAGCCTTCATGGACCGCTCCATTCTGGAGGCAGATCCCCACGCCGTGGTGGAGGGCCTCATGCTTGCGGGGTACGCGGTCGGCTCCGAGGAAGGGTTCATTTATGTCCGGTCCGAGTACCCTCTCGCAGTCGGGCGCTTGCGCATAGCCCTGCAGCAGGCCCGGGAAAGGGGGTACCTGGGAGAGAACATCCTGGGTTCCGGATTCAATTTCCACATAAGCATCAAGGAAGGGGCCGGGGCCTTTGTCTGCGGGGAAGAGACCGCACTGATAGCCTCCATTGAAAGCAAGCGGGGCATGCCCCGCCCCCGTCCTCCCTTCCCCCCTCAGGAAGGCCTGGAGGGGAAGCCCTCCATAATAAACAACGTGAAGAGCCTGGCAGCGGTTTCCGGGATCCTCTCCCAGGGCCCGGAGTGGTTCTCCGAGCTGGGCACGGAAAAGACCAAGGGCACGGTGGTCTTCGCCCTGTCCGGCAAGGTGGCCAACAGCGGCCTGGTGGAGGTTCAGGCCGGGACTCCCCTTTCCCAAATCGTTTTCGATATCGGCGGAGGCATACCGCGGGACAAGGGATTTAAGGCGGTACAGACCGGCGGGCCCTCCGGAGGCTGCATACCCAGTCCCTACATGGACACTCCGGTGGAGTTCGAGTCCCTGGCCCAGCTGGGCTCCATAATGGGCTCCGGCGGAATGGTGGTCCTGGATGAAAGCACCTGCATGGTGGAGATCGCCAGGTACTTCCTCAGCTTCACCCAGGCCGAGTCCTGCGGAAAGTGCACTCCCTGCCGGCTGGGCACAAAGCAGATGCTGCAGATATTGAACCGGATAACCAGCGGGCTGGGCCGGGACGAGGATATCCAGACCTTGTACAGCATTGCGGGCACGGTCAAGAGCGGTTCCCTGTGCGGCCTGGGGCAGACCTGTCCCAATCCGGTCCTGACCACGCTGAACTATTTCCGGCAGGAGTACGAGGAGCACATAAGAGAGAGGAAGTGCAGAGCCGCGGTCTGCGACGCCCTGATGAAGTCCCCCTGCCAGCACACCTGTCCCGTTGGGGTGGACGTGCCGCGTTACCTGGAGTCCATCTCCCGCGGGGAGTACAGTGAGGCCGTGGAAGTGATCCGGGAGCGCAATCCCTTTCCCGCCATCTGCGGCAGGATCTGCCATCACCCCTGCGAGTGGAGATGCCGCAGGGGTGAACTGGACGATTCCCTGGCCATCAAGGAGCTGAAGCGCTTCGCCGCGGACTGGTACTTCGAGAATATCCAGGATGCGCCCGAGCCGCAGCCCTTCGAGGTCACCCATCCCCAGCGCGTGGCCATTGTGGGCGCCGGTCCAGCGGGCTTGTCCTGCGCCTACTTCCTGGCCCGGATGGGGTATCAAGCCACTGTCCTGGAGGCCCTGCCAGTGGGCGGTGGGATGCTCTCCGTTGCCGTGCCGGAGTTTCGGCTGCCCAATGAAGTCATCCAGAAAGAGATCGACTACATAGCCAAGTGCGGGGTGGAGATAAGGTACAACACACCGGTGAACACCAATTATACAGTGGAACACCTGAAGCAGGAGGGATATGATGCGGTCTTCATCGGCGTGGGTGCGCAGAAGAGCCAGCAGATCGGCATTCCGGGAGAGATAGAGGACCTGGAGGGGTTCTACTACGGGCTGCGCTTCCTGCGGGATGTGAGGATCGGAAAAGAGGT
>CAYSPQ010000244.1:0-3532 GCA_964432965.1 uncultured Desulfohalobiaceae bacterium | reverse complement strand
CCCGTCCCAGGGTCAAATGCGGCCTATAGGGTTTATCCCGTGGGGGAAAGCCGGCCCGTTGCAGTCCGCTCACTACTTTATCCGCAAGTTCTACGCACTCCTGGCTGCCCTGCAACAGGCCCACCCAGATCACCCTGGGCGGCTTCTTCTGGGGAGGAAAGAAACCTCCACCCCCGCCACGCAAGGAGAAGCGGGAATGGGAGATTTCGGCAAGGGTCTGGCGCGCTCTGTCCAGATCGCCCTGCTCCACCTCGCCCAAAAAATACAAGGTAATATGCCAATTACCGGGCTTGGTCCAGTTGATCCGGGAGGCCAGCCTGGGCTGCCACTTCTCCGCGACCTTCCGCAGCCCCTCCTGATAGGTTTCCGGCAGGGGCACGCCCACGAAACAGCGTCTGCTCATCCGGGTTCCATCCTTGTTTCTTGTTGCCAGAAGAGAGAATTCCAAGTAGGATATATAAAATTTTCAGGGAGGCACACGCCCATGATCCACGACATCGCCATGTGGCTGGTGGAAGCAATCGGTTATTTGAGCTACACTGGCGTGTTCCTTCTCATGTTTCTGGAGTCCTCCCTGTTTCCCTTCCCCAGCGAAGTAGTGGTCCCGCCTGCGGGATATCTGGCTGCGCAGGGCAGGATGGATCTGACCCTGGTTATCCTGGCCGGAACCGGAGGAAGCCTCATGGGAGCCCTTTTCAACTACTGGCTGGCCCTTCTGGTGGGCAGACCCTTCCTGGACAGATACGGCAAATACCTCTTCATAAAGCAGTCATCCCTGCAGCGGGCTGAGGAATTCTTCTCCAGGCACGGACACATCAGCACCTTCATAGCCAGGCTGGTGCCGGGGATAAGACAGCTCATCTCCCTGCCCGCCGGGCTTTCCAGGATGAACCTGTTTCTGTTCTGTCTATTCACCTCCCTGGGAGCCGGATGCTGGGTCTTCATTCTGGCCCTGATAGGATACTGGTTCGGGCACAGCACGGAAATGGTCTCCCGGCAGCTGCAGGAGGTGATCCTTTATTGCCTCCTGTTCAGCGGGGTCCTGGCTGCAGCCTATATCCTGCTCAGGAAGAGAAGAAACAACAGAAGAGGATGAGGGAAATCTTCCGGATCAAACGGCAGCCAGGGCCAGGAAGAGTCCGGCCTCCAGGATCTCCACCAGGGCGCCCAGGGTGTCTCCGGTGACGCATCCTATGCGCCTGTGGCAAAACCAGAGCGCTAGAAAGGTTATGAGCAGGAAGGCCCCGATCAGAACCAGGGCCTTGCCTCCCAGCAGAAGAGAGGCAGGCAGCAGGACCCCGAATCCCCAGAAGTTCTTCCAGCCCTGCCTGTCGCGGAAAAAATCCCTGCCTATTCCCTCCTCCGGCCTGCCGTAGGGAAGTAGGCGCATGGCCACTAGCAGCCCCGCCCGGGCGTACGCGGGCACCAGGATAAGGACGATCCACTTGTCCTGCCCCAGATCCATGATCCCGCCCCATTTGGCAAAAAGGACCACCACCACAGCCACTAGACCCATCACTCCGATGCGGGTGTCCTTCATGATCTGCAGGATCCTGTCCGCTGAGCGGTGACTGAACAGTCCGTCCGCGGCATCCGCCAGCCCGTCCAGATGAAGCGCCCCGGTTAGAAGGATCAGTACAGCCACCACCAACCAGGCTGCCACAGGATCGGACCACAGATGGGAGAAGGCCGCATCCGCCAAAAAGAGCACAATCCCCAGAACTATTCCCACCAGGGGAAAATACTGGGCCATGTCCTGCGGGGAGAAGGAAGCTTTCCTGCCCAGGGGCAGGGTGGTCAGAAAGCCCAGAGCTCCCAGAAACGGCCTCATTCCTCCTCCTTGACGGTAACAGGCAGGCCGGCCACCATCCAGATCACCCGATCGGCAATTGCGGCCACCTCTTGATTCAACCGTCCCAAACCGTCCCTGTACATCCGGCTCACCTCATCAGCCGGGACCAGGCCGCAGCCCACCTCGTTGCTCACCACAAATATCCGGCCCTCGGCCTGCTGCAGGACGCGGCAAAGCCCTTGGAAAAGCTCTTCCCAATCCCGTTCCTGCCTCTGCACATCAAGCAGGTTATTCATCCACATGCCCAAGCAGTCCACCAGAAGAACCGAGTCCCGGCCGGAGCTGTCCCTGATTGCCCCGGGCAGATCCTGCTGGGCCTCAACTGTCCTCCACTGCCTGCCGCGCTCACTGCGATGTCTCTCGATCCTTGCCCTCATCTCTTTGTCTAGAGGCGGACAGGTGGCAATAAAAACCTTGTTGGGCTCGCCAGCCTGTTGAGCCGTTCCTAAAGCGTAGCTGCTCTTACCGCTTCGGCATCCGCCCAAAACCAAGCACACACTGGCCAAAACAACCCTCCTGTCCCTGCAAGAGGCAGGATCTTATTCCCTTTACTCAAAAAGGTAGTGCTACAATATTCTGATTTTCTTGCTTTTGCTTCTGCCAAAGGAAAAAGCAAAGCCAGTTCGCATCCCCAAGCGGGCTTTTTCGGATGCGAGCTGGCTGTAAAAGAGGAAAAGCAACTTTTATCGAAGCTTGGGGTTTAAGCCCCAAGAGACAGTTGTAAGGTCCATCAATCTAAGTACATATATGGCTTGCAAGTAAGCGTGGGCTGTCTTTGCAAGCCACCGCGGGCAAAAGCAATCCCCATGTCCTTAGCCAAGGAGTGCTTCCTCTGACATAAGCCTTCCTGGCTGGGGCAATGCTGAGCCCTAGAATGTCGCTGTAGTCTCAGCAAGTCAGGTGAAAGCCTGCACAGACCCTTGTCCCTTGCTCCAGGCTGTTTCTAAGTTCCTCCACTGCCTCCTGTGTGGGCTTTTCCACCAGCCGGATTCCCCTTTTCTCCAGTTCCGGCAAGAGCCTGGAGCTCGCCCGCATCCTCCCCGGCTGACCCATGCCCAAGACAATGACTTGCGGCTCATCCCGCAGTAAATCCTCCACATCCTCCGGGTCCACGCTGTGTCCCTCCCTGCGCCACCAGGGATGGACAACTTGTCCGTCGCTCAGGATCTTCACATCCTTGTTGTAGGTGGTTTGCTCAATTACTATTTCCCCGAAGCGATAGCTGTTAACCATGCCTATCGTCTCTTGCTGGTGCCGGTTAAGGACCAGGGCTGCAAAGAGGCCAACTTGGAGTCCTCTCCCTCCATGGCAGCCCGCAAAACTCGCAGCCTCTCCTGAAAATCCTCCATTTGCTCCTCGGGTATGGACTTGACTGGCTTGGACTCCACCTGATCGGGATTTATGAGACGGCCGTTTTTCTTCACCCGAAAACAAAGGTGCGGTCCGGTGCTCACACCCGTGCTTCCCACGTACCCGATGACCTGGCCCTGCTCCACTTCCCTTCCCGGGCGCATTCCTTCCGCAAAACGGCTGAAATGCAGATACAGGGTCTTGTATCCGTTGGGGTGGCGAACCTTGAGGTAGTTTCCGGCCCGGCTGCAATAGTTCCTTTCTACTATCCGTCCCTTAGCCACGCTCTTAACAGGTGTACCACGCGGAGCCGCGTAATCGATTCCCCGA
>CAYSPQ010000243.1:0-3538 GCA_964432965.1 uncultured Desulfohalobiaceae bacterium | reverse complement strand
CATCAATCTATATATTATATATTGTAAAAATATAATCACCAGGTTTATCTTTATACTGTTATTGTATTACAATCATTTTTCAGTATGAAGCTTATGTTTTATGTTACACTAAAAAATTAAAGATGCAATAAATTTTTCTTAAGTTTATTCACTTCTCTATTGGACAAAGCAGGTAGACATTTTCCTGCCAAAATATGCCCAGTAAAGCTAGAACATCTTATCTAAAAATAGAAATAGACGATGGCTACAATCTCTCATTCATTTCTAGGGAACAGAGTATTATTCCTCAAAGGGAATTATTGTATCGAAACAAACTATCCAGTTGTCGTTTTCCATCTTGATCAACTTTACACCTTGAGCCGCACGACTACAAATACGAACAGCGGAAGCATCGAAGCGGATCATCTTATTGCCGGAAGTGAGCATAATAATTTGATCCTTTTCCCTTACCTGAATAGTCCCCAGAACATCACCTGTTTTCTGGTTGGGCTTCATGTTTATGATCCCTTTGCCTCCCCGGGATTGTAATCGATAGGAGGATACTGGCGTCCTTTTACCGTAGCCGCGTTCGGTTATGGTCAACAGATAAGTGGTTTCTTCGCTTCTTTCTAAAACCACTCCGGAAACCACCACATCCTCCTTGCGCAACTCAATGCCTTTGACTCCCATGGAATTGCGGCCGGTAGTTCGGACATCCTGACAGGAAAACCGTATTGCGTATCCCATGCGAGTGCCCAGCATGAGTTCCGATTTCGGATCGACTTCCCGGACGGCGATCAACTCGTCCCCTTGCTTCAAAGAAATAGCTATAAGGCCGTTAGAACGCAGATTCTTGTATAGTCCCTCTTCCGTGCGCTTGACCATGCCGTTCTTGGTTATGAACACATAGTAGCTGTCCATTTTTGGATGCCTTTGTTCCAGGGCTGTGGCGACAAATTCCTCCTTCTTCAGCTCCACTAGGTTGGAAATATGGGTTCCTCTGGCCTTTCTTCCCGCTTCTGGGATCTGATACACCTTGAGTTTGAACATACGGCCCAGATTAGTGAACAAAAGCAGGTCCTGATGATTGCTGGCAGTTATCAAAGACTGCACTATATCCGAATTGCCTACAATCCCTCCGGAAATGCCTTTGCCTCCCCGACGTTGCTTGCCATAGCTCTGTAGCGGGGTACGCTTGATATATCCATTACGAGTCAAGGTGATCAGCACATCCTCGTCCGCAATGAGATCCTGCACGCTGATCTCCTGGGGATTGTAGCTGAGAATATCCGTGCAGCGGCTAGTGGAGTGCTGAGATTTAACCTCTTGCAATTCCTCCACTATGACCTTCTTCAACATTTGGTTGTCGCTGAGTATGCTCTTCAAATAATCTATTTGTTTGAGGATGTTTTCATATTCCTCCAGGATCTTTGACTGCTCCATATTGGTTAGTCGTTGCAGTCTCATTTCCAAAATTGCTTGACTCTGCTCCGCGGACAATTGGAAGCGATCCATCAAGTATTGTTTTGCCTCCCCAGGGTTGCTGGAATGACGAATAATGGAAACCACTTCATCAATGTTGTCCAAAGCTATTCTCAGGCCCTCCAGAATATGGGCCCTTTGTTCTGCTTTTTGCAGGTCATGCCTGGAGCGCCTTAAAACCACTTCCTTGCGGTGCTCTATAAAAAGTTCCAGATATTCCTTTAGATTGATCAGCTTTGGCCGGTTGTTCACCACCGCGAGCATATTGATACCAAAGGAGGTCTCCAAAGAGGTATACTTATAGAGCTTGTTGATTACTATATCGCTCAAGGTCCCTTTTTTCAGATCGATAACTATCCTTATACCAGTACGATCGGATTCATCTCGTAAGTCGTTGATCCCTTTGATCTTTTGTTCATTCACCAATTCAGCTATTTTTTTGATCAGATTAGCTTTGTTCAGAGCGTAGGGAATTTCAGTAATCACTAACGATTCCAGGGCCTTGGAACGTTGCTCGCTTTCAATCCTGGCCCGGAGTCTTACACTTCCCTTGCCTGTGGCATAAGCCTCACGCAAGCCTCGCATTCCATATAAAGAGGCCCCAGTAGGAAAATCCGGCCCCTGAATAAATCCCATAAGGGTATCTAGGCTAGCTTCGGGATTGTTCAAAAGATGCAAGACACCATCTATCACCTCACCCAGGTTATGTGGTGGCACATTGGTGGCCATGCCCACAGCTATCCCCGCAGCACCATTGACCAGAAAATTGGGCACCTTTGTGGGCAATACTTCCGGTTCCTGGAGGGTGTTGTCGTAGTTGGTCCGAAAATTCACCGTCTCCTTTTCCAGATCGGCCAAAAATTCGCTGGATATCTTGGCCAGACGGCATTCGGTATATCTCATTGCTGCCGGCGCGTCCCCATCTATGGAGCCAAAATTACCCTGCCCGTCAATCAAGGGATTGCGCATGTTGAATTCCTGAGCCAGACGCACAAGAGCGTCATAAACTGCTGCATCACCGTGGGGATGGAACTTACCAATCACATCTCCCACCACACGGGCAGACTTTTTGTAAGGCCTATTGTGGACAATACCCAGCTCATGCATGGCGTAAAGGATACGTCTATGAACCGGCTTTAATCCATCGCGAACATCGGGAATAGCCCTGCCGATTATAACGCTAAGCGAATATTCGAGATAAGACTTCTTGATTTCGTCCTCAATAAATACGTTCTTTTCCAAGGAAAATCTCCTTGTTAAGCTTGCGACTTAAATATCCAGCTCTTCCACAGCTAAGGCGTTCTTTTCGATAAAATCTCTTCTGGGCTCCACGTTTTCGCCCATTAATTGCCTGAATATAGTATCTGCCTCTTCCGCTTCTTCTATCTTAACTTGCACTAAGTTCCTGTTTTCCTGATTCATCGTAGTTTCCCAGAGCTGTTTGGGGTTCATTTCTCCAAGCCCTTTATATCTTTGGATCGAGAATTTTTTGTCTCCTTCGGACAAAACACGAGTCAATAGATCGAAGGGGGAGGAAAATTCCACTTTTTTTCCATCCTTTAAATATAATTCGAAATTCAAAGTTGGATTATCCATTTTTAGCTCAGTCAACAAATCAAATGTATCTCTATATAATTTTGAATTGAAAAACTCTACTCCTATTGTCAAGCTTTTTTCATTTATATCAACAAGCCGAAGGAAAGTTCTATTTACTTCCTGCATTTCATATTGATCAATATTTAAATGATATCCATTTTCTTTAAAATATTCTTTCAAATTATCAATTTTTTCTTTATATACAATAGATGCATCAGTATTCAAATCAAAATCTTGTGGTTTAAGTTTTTCTCCAAATTGTACTACTTTTAGAAATAAATCTTCATTTAATCCTATATTTTCTGCCTCTTTTAATTTTTCTTGTAATGTTATAATCTTTCTCATTAGACTAACTAGATCATCTCCGGTATAGTTGCTTCTTCCGTTAGTATTTATTTTCAAATCAGTGGATATTTGCCGCAAAAGAAAATCCTTTAACTCTGCATCGTCGGCAATGAATTTTTCGAATTGCCCTTTATAT
>CAYSPQ010000242.1:0-3556 GCA_964432965.1 uncultured Desulfohalobiaceae bacterium | reverse complement strand
GGGCAGACCTTGTGCCTCCGGACCACAGAGGATTATTTCCCGGCCGGTAAAGGAATAGGAGTAAAGCGAGGGAGAGAACTTGCTACCAGCCAGGAGGAGGTCATCTTCGCTGCCCGGGCCATCCCGGAAATCCTGCCAGCTCTCCCAGACAGAGAGTTTCAGATGGGGCCAGTAGTCCAGGCCCGCCCTTTTCAAGTACTTGTCTTGCAAACTGAAACCCAGGGGCTTGATCAAGTGCAGGCGAGTATTCGTGGCTGCGCAAATTCTGCCTATATTTCCGGTGTTGGGAGGGATTTCCGGCTGGAAGAGCGCGACTTGCATGGAGATATCTTGGAAAAGTGTGCAAGGCTTTGAACAAGACGGTACAGGGGATGGAACGCAATATTAAAAGACAGCCTAAGCCGGAAGCATGAACGCCGGCTTAGGCCAAGAAGAACGCAAATGGGCGGTCAGGGATTTGAACCCCGGACTTCCACCGTGTGAAGGTGGCACTCTGACCTCTGAGTTAACCGCCCTTAAAGCACAGCAAGATAATATCCGAAAAGAATTCTATTGACAAGACCTGTGGCCTGGGTTCCATTGGGGAATGTTTTTCAGGGATTGCCTAGGGAGATTGCTTGCGTTATAAGGCGTCTTCGTTGCGCGGCACAAAATTTTCAGGAAAGACGCGGGCACTCATTGTTGTCCAGCTTGGGAGATGAAGTCGTTTAAATCAAGTGCTGTTAGGAGAGGGAAGCAGTGGGAGAAGAACTGATGGAAACGACCGAGCCCATGGTTCTAGTTCTGGGGGGCAAGCGCGGGCTCTTGGGGCAAGCCGTGGTCAAGGTGCTCCGAGAGTGCGGTTACCAAGTGGTTGCCCAGGGACAGGAGGACATGAGCCCATTCAGCACGAAATCCCTCCGGGAAGGAATTGACCGTTTTCAACCGGATTGGTTGATCAATACCGTGGGCTATAACCATGTCGCTGCTGCGGAAAGAAACAGGGATCTGGCTTACGCCCTGAACGTCGGACTCCCCGGGAAATTGGCCCAACTGTGCAGATATAGGGGAGTGAATCTGGTCCATTACAGCTCCGACCTCGTCTTCGATGGTCGGAAGCAAGCCCCATACACACCGCAGGACAGGACCAATCCGGTGTGCTTCTTCGGCTGGACCAAGTTCCAGGGCGAGAGAGCCATCGAGGAATCGGGGTTGAGCGCTTATCTGCTCTTGCGAACCTCCTGGCTGTTTGGGCCCTGGAAAGCCAATTTTGTAAGGTCCGTGCTGGAAAGGGCCGGAAAAGACAATATCCTACCTTTGGTGCACGATCAATTCGGATCCCCCACCTACACCCTGGATTTGGCCTATTATACCCAGAGCTTGCTCCGTTGCGGGGAAACAGGGGTGTATCACCTCTGCAACCGGGGCAGGGCCAGTTGGTGCGAACTGGCCGCCGAGGCGCTGGCAGCTACGGAATACAATTCCCGGGTGGAGCCCGTATCTTCAGAAGAGGCGGGGGGTAGACAAGGAGATTCTGGGTTTTTCATCCTGGACAGCTCCAAGTTCACTCAACTCACCAGCATCAAACCCAGATCCTGGTTGCAGGCATTAAGGGATTATATGTTCCGCTTTCAGAGCGAGCTTGTCTGTCAGGAACCGTGGAGGAGGATTGTTCGGAACGGAAATTCAAGGATGTCCGGAAGGCCATAAACGGCCTTCCGGAACTTGCGTCTCGTCCTGCTCGAAATGTCATATAGGCAGGTTGCAGTATAGACGCACAGGAATAAGAGGAAGACGAGAATTCCCGCTGGGCAGGATAATGCTTTGCCTCTATTTGAGAGGCGTGGAAAACTGTTCTTCCACTGCGTAACGGTGGCATGGACCGCTGTTCCAGGTGCAGAAGGGATATAAACTGCCATCGGGGCTTCCGTAGTGGATGACGCAGCGCTGCACCCTGTCCAACTCGTAGTTGTAGCTGTCCTGGAAGTGCATGGCGGCCAGGAGAAGGACGTGATAGCGGTCCTCTATCTTATGGTACACATGCCCTTTCTGCCGGTCTTTATGATTGGGTTCGGCTTCCAGGAAATTGTTGATGAAGTTGATCAGGGAATCGAAATTTATGCCTTCAGGGGCCTTCTCCTTCCGGAAATGCTTTTTCATGGCGCGAAGGACCTGAAAGCGGGTCAATTTTTTCCTCCAGTCGGAATGTCTTTCTAGTGAATCCGCCTCCTTGTTCAGGTCGTGCATGGCACCCTCTATATCCAGGAAGCGGGTTATGGGCATGGCCTCCTTTTTCTGCGTATCCACAACCAGATAGCTTGCGGCCCCGCAATGAGGGTGGCAGGAGAAATACATCTTGGGGCTGCCGGTCATGTTCTCCATGAGCCTGCTTACCGGAGAAATCACGGAGAAGGGATACCAATCGCGATACATGTCCATAATCCCGCTTTGATCCTGGAGGTCGCGGGCCATGTCCGCCAGGGTGTATCGCATTTGCATCCTTTTGCTCTCATCAATGCGGCCGGTGATGGAGACGGGCTGGAAGCTGACTGCGGTTACCACATCGGAATTGTCGATGGCGAACTTGAGGATATCGCCAAGCTGGTGGTCGTTCAGGCCGCGGACAATGGTGGGGACCAGGCAGACCATGATTCCGGCCTGCCTCATGTTTTCTATGGCCTGCATCTTCAGATCGTATAATTCCCTGCCACGGGAATGACGGTAAATATCATCGCTCATGCCGTCGAACTGGAGATAGACTACGTCCAGGCCCTGTTCTGCAGCCTTTTGGGCGAAGTCGGGCTTTTTGGCGAAAAGGAGCCCGTTGCTGGCGGCCTGAACATCAAGGACCCCCTTTTCCTTGGCCATTCCCACTGCATCCAGGAAACGGGGATGCACCGTGGGCTCTCCCCCTGCATACTGGATACTTAGCGGCGGATTGGGCCGAATGGACATGGTACGGTCCAGGATCTCCTCCAGCTGTTGCATATCCAGCTCATAAAGCCTTCCGCTGACGTTGGCGTTGGCGAAACAAATGGGGCAGTTCTGGTTGCAGCGATTGGTCAAATCTATATTGACCAGGCAGGGGCTGGATTTATGCTGGGTGCAGATTCCGCAATCTGTGGGGCAGTTGCCTGTGGAGTTGGTTTGTGGGTTCTCCATGCCCCGGGTGAGGGCGAAATCTGTTCTTCTACGGTGCAGGAAAAACTCAGTGTCACTGCTGATGAGTTCGTTGTAGGAGCCGTGCTGCTCGCATTCCTTGCGCATCCATAACTGCCCTTCCCAGTCTTCGAGCCTAGCATCGAGAACCTTGGAACATTCCGGGCATATGCTGCGGGTGTAGATGGGCAGTTCCTGTTTCTTGGCCTTTTCTCTTTTGCCAATGCCTTTCGAGTTCCTTTCGAATAACATAGCTCGCCTCCTCTAACTAATTCCCTTTATGCTTGAGCAAGCATAAGCGCACTTGTCGCTTCTAAACTCAGTTTCTTCAGTGATGAGTACAGTTTTTCCGGTCTTGCTGCGCCTCTCACTCTCCCTGTGTTGCTTGCACGTCCCGTCTAGAAAGGTAGCTCTTCAA
>CAYSPQ010000241.1:0-3557 GCA_964432965.1 uncultured Desulfohalobiaceae bacterium | reverse complement strand
CTTCTTCATTGTCGCGCTGCTGGTTCTTTTCGGCTCTGCTGCCCATGCGGGCAAGCATTCCGTGGACGAGATCCAGGAAAGGCTAAGGCAGATAGACAGCTTCAGCACGGATTTTCAACAGGAGCTGATTGATTCGACCACCCAGGAGGCGCAGACCAGAAAGGGCCGCATCGTCTACCAAAGACCGGGAAACATCTATTGGGAGACCCAGGTGCCGCAGAAAGAGGCCCTGATCCTGAACAGGGATGAGGATGTGGTCTGGAACGTAGTTTACCAGGAGAAGATGGCTTACAAGTATTCCCGAAAAGAGGTGCTGGATTCAGGGAACATGCTGGACTTTATCACCGGAGAGGTGAATCTGCGAGAGGAGTTCGACGTTGCGGAGCTGGAAGCTGAGCAGGAGGGAAGAGTTCTCCTGGAGCTCATCCCCAGAGAGCCCACAGCGGAGATGGTGGAAGCTGAAGTCAGCGTGGACCGAGAGGATATGCTGCTCAGGCGAATAAAGATTCTGGATTTCTTCGGCAACCAAAATATCCTCAATTTTGAGAATATTCACCTCGGCTACCAGCCGGAGGAGGATCTTTTTCGGTATAGACCTCCGGAGGACTTCCGCGTAGTGGACAGGACTGGAGAAAGCGAGCCCCTGGCCCCAGAAGGGGGTATGCAGTAGACAGGGCGTTGAAAATCTTCCAATTGCAGCGTTGCTTTGGAAATTTTGAACGCCCTGTATTATGTAAAGCCTGGAGCTACTCACTGTATGACGGGATCCTCAGACCCGTCTAAAGCTAAAGCGCAGGGTCAGCGCAGCAAACCGATCCAGGGCGAGATCCCTCCCGCCATATAAAATCCCTACAAATCATCCCTGCATCCTTGATCACTGAATGCGCGCGTTCCGGGTCACGTTACCCCCGGCCGTGTCAATCGCATGTACTGCGCGCCATCATGAGGACACTTCAACAAATACTTGCACTTGAGCCTTTTGATCTAAATGTCACATAATAAGTATTATGTAAACTTTAATTACAGATGGCAAAAACGCCATGTGTCATGATATGATAGCTGGTTGGCCAACTCCACTGCCCAATTCATATCTGCCAAGCACAAGCAACCCCGCCGACAAACAATATTTTCCCATGGCTCCAGCGCGAACAAACCTTGTAGCAAAGCCGTGGCCAAGACGTGTAAATGCTGCCAAGGATGTGTTCAAGGCGATCCGTTACAGCCGCACAAGATCCTCTTCTCTCCTCTCTGCTCGCTTAACTTGCGCGTTTAGAGGACACGTTTTCCCTGCTTGGCCATTCCCGGGAAGCCGTCGATTAAATTAAAGTTAAATAAAACTTAACGTTAATGAGTGTTTGACTTTTGTTTAGTATAGATAAACAAAAGTTGATGTATCCAGGCTTGCAATTCCTTCCCTGCTGTTGGGGCTTTGTCCTGGAGGGTTCCTGCTTGAAGATCAGAAGGGCTTCCGGGAAGAGTGTACTATTGTTAGGCAAGCCTAAGTATGGAGTTGATCACAAGTTGGGCTGGCCTAATTGTTGGATCGAGGTTTGATGGAAAACAGACAAATCCCTGACAAAGGATTTTCCACGGGCTGGTATTATTGGAGATGAAAGAAGGCAGGAAGGGGAAGGATCTATTCCTGCACTGTTAATCCCTCCAGGGCATCCTTGAGTCGTTTGCGTTCCTTGGCCAGTGTAGCCGAACGCAAGTTTTGCACTTTATACGGGTTTCCATACATGATCCGGCAGCGGGAGGCAGGCAGAGGCAGCTGGAAGCGATCCCAGGCCTTGTGGAAGCGTTTTACCCGGGAGGAAACAGTGCGTACCGGCACCAGCCAGGATCCTGACTTGTAGGCCAAGTAAACTGCACCATCCTTGACTTCGTGCCTGGGGCCCTTGGGCCCATCCACAGTGACCACAGCGTCCCTATCCAGGCACTGCATTGTGTCCATCGCCCCTTTCAAGGCCCGGACACCCAAACGGGTGCTGCTTCCCCTGGACAGATTGTATCCCAAACCCTGCAGAATCCGGGCGAGGAATTCGCCGTCCCGGCTGGCGCTCACCAGGGCCACGATCCCCTCGTTGCGATGCAAAAAACAGGGAGCCATAAGCTCGTCGTGCCATATGGCAAATATCACTCTGTCTCTGGCCCGCAAGGCTCCAATGGGTGGATATCCCACTCGCTCGTAGCGAAGTGTTCTTCCCCAGACCCGGTAAAGACCCAGAGCGAGAAGGGAGAGTGCCTTTGTTCCGTCTAACCGGGATATACGGGACTTCCTCACGGTTAAAGCTCCACTTGAGCTTTGAGTCTTGCGAAAGAGCCGTTCTTGCCCAAGGTGAACAGCCCTTCCCTGTTTTTCCCATGTATTTATCCTGTTTGCCCTGTTTGCGACAGTTGAAACAGGGCAAAACGCTATTCCAGCTGGAGCAATTCCTGTATGTTCCGATAGAGGATTTTTTCTCGCGTGGATTCTTCCATTTCCAGCCTCAATATCTTGTTCAGCTCCGCCCCGGGATGACCGAAGGGAAAATCCGAGCCGAACAGCAAGCGTTCGTCCCCGTAGCGTTGCAGATAGTCGGTTACCTCCCCGGGAGAGGCAAGACTGGTATCCGCGTACACCCTGGAAAGATCCCAGATTCCGGCTGAGACTATGGAGCGGTACCCCCCATTCAATCCACCCAGATGAGGGATGATAACCCTTGCCCTGGGGGCAAGCTCGGTTATGAAATATATAGTGTTTTCCAGCTCTTCTTCCAGCACTACAGGCAATCCCCTGTCCTGGATCAACTCCAGGGCATTCCGGCATTCGGTGCTTTCGTAGCGATAGCGCGGCTCGTCCGCGTGCCTGTGCCACTTTATGCCCTTGTGCCTCGGATGCAGGCGGTCCACTGCGAAATCGTTCCAGATAAAGAAATAGGGAATCACCTCCAGCTCTTGGTTTCCCAAGCCGAGGATATACTCGTGCGCCCTCTCCCTTCTTTGACGCCAATGCTCATTGTCCTCGAACCAGGGATCGAAACGATCATATATCTCCTGCACAGGAGGAAACATCACAGTTTTGGCTATGCCGCTGCCGCGAGCGCAGGCCAGATAGTCCTCGAAGCTCTGCGGCGCGCTGCGATCCTGGATACCGCAATGGGCATGGGAATCTATAGCATAGGTCATAGGGCATCATCCTTGGGTAAAATAAAAATCAGGCCGTAACTTCCGGCAGGATAGAAGAAATATAGAGAGCCCGCAACCCAGATGGATTGCGGGCTCATCATGTTAGCCATTCATCCTTGTGGCCGAGCCGGTGCTAGAAGAGACCGGTGACCTTGCCCGTGTCCGTTTCCACGTCCACATTGGTGTAGGCCGGATTGGAGCTGGTTCCGGGCATGAAGGGGATGGTGCCTGCCACTGGGACCAGGAACTTGGCCCCGGAATAGATGTAGATGTCCCGCACCGGGAGACGCCAGCCCTTGGGGACTCCCTTCCAGGTGGGCTCGTGGGACAGGCTGAGATGGGTCTTGGCCCGCCGGGTAGCATACTCCTGGAACTGAGGATCGGTCTCC
>CAYSPQ010000240.1:0-3568 GCA_964432965.1 uncultured Desulfohalobiaceae bacterium | reverse complement strand
TGTGGAGTGGCGCTATTTAACTGTCGGTTTTATGGGACAAGAGTCCCTGCATCTGGCTGCGGAAAGGTTGCAAAGGAACCTGCCTGTGGACGGTGATGAGGCTGTGAGCGAAAACACACGGATTGCAGCCGAAATCGGAGTGCGCGCAGTGCCCACGGTATTCTATCAAACACCGCAGGGTGAGGTGCGCAAATTTACCGGAAGCGGTAAGGAGAACTTGGAAGCCTTGCAGCGCCTTACCCGCCAGGCGGAAGAGTAGTCTCTGTCCTCCGTCAGCGCAGCAAAAGCAGAACACAATTACCTGTGAAAATATTGTCTCAAACTCCGGGAGGCGTAGCGTAATGGACAAAAGCAGGGTGTTGTTCCTGTGCACGGGCAACTCCTGTCGCAGCCAGATGGCGGAAGGGTGGGCGCGCCATATCCATGCTCATGTGCTGCAGGCCTATTCAGCCGGAGTGGTCAAGCAGGGAGTGGATCCCCGTGCGGTGCGGGTGATGTCCGAAGCGGGGGTGGACATCTGCGGGCAGCACTCCAAAACAATAAACGAGTTGTCCGAGACCGAGTTCGATGCAGTGATAACCCTGTGCGATCAGGCCAGGGAGAGCTGCCCTTTTTTCCCGGACGCGAAGCAGAGGCTGCACAGGGCTTTCCACGATCCGGCCACCCTGGCTCCAAGCTCCACGGATGAGGAGAGCGCTTTGCAGGTCTATAGGAGAGTCAGGGACGAAATACGCGATTACGTGAGCGAACTGCCCAATGTCTTGGAAGCCTAGGCGGGCCCGGAGGCTGAAGTTTCGGTTCAGGCCGGGGTAGCGGCATAGGTGGAAAATGGCCTGGGCAGATAAAGTGGGGTACTTGTTTAGCCGATCATGTTGACCATAAAGTGCGCAGGATGCAAGCAAAAGCTGTTCAAGTACCACAAGATCGGCAAGGGGAGCGTGCTACGCTGCCACAAGGACCGTATCCAGCGCGACTACGACTACGCCGTACGCGCGGGCAAGCTGGTCTGCGGCGGATGCGGCAGCGAGATCGGACAGGACAAGGGAAGTTATTTCGGCATGGACCGTAAGGCCTTTACCGCCAAGGGCACCAAGACCAGCACTTGAAGGGGCCGCATTTCACCCTGGACTCACGCGCTCCATATGTCGTGCCTGCCGTTGAACTCCTTTTTCACCTCGCCCTCGGAGTACAGATAGTTGAGATGGGCCAGGGCCTCGCCGGTAGCGAACCATTGTTGGGCTATGGGGAAGCTCTCCCAGTCCTTGGTGTCCAGATCCCAGTTCATGCGGGAGGCTATGTGGAAGGCGTGCCCCGGCTCTTTTCGGACAAGGGCCAGGACCTCTTCCAGGCGCCTGCGGTGATGTTCCTGCAACTGTCGGATACGACTCAGATGATCACTAAAGAGGCGCCTGTGCCCGGGAAGAACTTGGGAAACCCGAAAGGCGCTCAGTCGCTCCAGGGTTTGCAGATAGTCGTACAAGGGATTTTCCTCAGGAAGCCACTGGGAGATGTTGGGGGTGATTTCCTCCAGCAGGGTGTCTCCTGCGAACAAGATTTCCTGTTCCGGCTCGTAGAAGCACAGATGCCCGCTGGTATGTCCGGGGGTCAAAAGGCAGCGCAGCTTGAGATCGCCGCAGGGGAAGATGTCCCCATCATTTAATTCTTGCACGTTCACTTTTCCCTGCGGCCTGTATTTGTATCCCGGATGATTCTCCTTGGCCCGCTGCAGCTCCTGCTCCGGCATACCGTTGACAAGGGCGTATTCCAGCATCTGGTGGAAATCCGTGGGTTGAGTTACTATCTGGGCATCCTCTCGGTTCATCCAGATGCGAGCCCCTTGCTGATACAATAGGGGGACCAGGCCGCTGTGATCGGAATGCATGTGGGTTACCAGGACCTCCGTATTAGCGAGGTCCAGGCCCAGCTCGTTCAGGCCCTGGTTGAGCGCCTGCAGGCAGGTGTCGAGATTCAGACCAGTATCAATAAGGCAGTTGCGGTCTCCCCCCTTGATCACATAGGCGTTCAGATACTTCAGGGGGCTCTTGGGCAGGGGGACTGTGACCCGATAGATCTGGGGCCGAATTTGTTCCGTTGTCATAGTATCTCCTTTGCTTTTGCTCCGCATATCCCGGAGAGACAGGGGGTTTATGCTTGCCATCGCCTGAAATGCGCTGTTGCTTTATTCCAGCTTGAAGCTTCGCACCGGATCCCAAGCTCAAAGAATGGTGCCGGGTTGAGCCAAAAGCCCCGGCTTTATAACCTGGAATCCTCGAGGCGGAGGTGCTGCTTGCATTAGGATTTGGGACATGCATCAGGAAGTGCCACACACTGTTATAATTGTCCTGGGATCTATAGGCAAGCGCAATAAATGGTGGTCTTTAAAGACTGCGCAGCATAAGAGGGAGCAGTTATGAGCGAATTGGATCTTGATGTCATTGGGGTAAGGAAGGGGCCTGTAACCTTTTCCTACACCTGGAGGGATGTGGTCCTTTATGCCTTGAGCGTGGGGGCTACCGAGGAAGAGCTCTCCTTTATCTACGAGAACGCTGCCGGAGGGCTCCAGGTGCTGCCCAGCTTTTGCATAGTCCCATCTCACAGGGCCTTTCCCGATCTGGGGGATTTGGACATGTCCAGGTTCGTACATGGGGAGCAGGAGATATGGATTTACGAGCAATTGCCCAGAGAAGGTAGTATAGATGCGGAAGGGGAGGTAACCGATATATACGACAAGGGCACAGGAGCCCTGTACCGCATCAAGGTGCGAGGAAGGAATCCGGACTCCGGCAAGGAGCTGTACCAAGCGGAGTGGAAGATCTTTTATCTGGGAGCCGGCGGGTTCGGGGGGAAGAGAGGCCCCAGCTCAGAGGTGCCGCAGGTGCCTGAAGATAGAGAGCCGGATTTCAGTGTCTGCGAACAGGTGCCCAGGTCGCAGGCCGCCCTGTACAGGCTGAACGGGGACTACAATCCCTTGCACGTGGATCCGGAAGTGGCCAGGCGGGGAGGATTCGAAAGGCCCATCCTGCATGGTCTATGCACCTACGGGTATGCAGTGCGGGCAGTGGTGAACACCATGCTCGGCGGGGATGTGGGGGGCTTTCGATACTTCGGCGCCCGTTTTTCCCGGCCTGTCTTTCCGGGAGATACCCTGACCACGGAGATATACAGACAGGAATCCCGGAATCTTCTGCGCGTTCGAACCGAGCGGGGCACGGTGCTAAGTAACGGTGTCCTGGAAACCTCGGTTTAGGGAGGGACAGGCGTATAAAAGGGAGTATCCTGCTCGGGATTGGAGCCGTGCTCCGTTAGCTGTATGTGTGCTTTGACCTCTACGAGCTTTTAAGCATGTAACGGATAACGGCTCAGCAGTTATTCAAACAGCTCCTTGAATCTTTTGGTTTTCTCGGAGGGCCATTGCGGGCAGTAGGCCGGCTTGCCCTGCATTACCAGTTGCATGCACACATCCTCGCAAGCCGGATCGCAGTGGATAATCTCCTCTTCGCGCCCTTCCCTGACCTTGCGCGGCCATTCGGGATCCGCCCAGAGCACCCGGGCCAGACCGACAAGATCG
>CAYSPQ010000239.1:1407-3571 GCA_964432965.1 uncultured Desulfohalobiaceae bacterium | reverse complement strand
ATTGCGTTGAACTATCAAGTAACCTTAGTGGCAGCCCTGAAGATGATATAGTTGATGAAGATGGACATTTGACTTCTGAATATAGTGAATATATAGGAACTCATGGTCATCAGATAAAAAAACTTTTACCTCCAAAAGATTTATCAATTTCAATGCAATAACTTTTTTAGCTAAAATATTATTTACAAAATATGAATTGGGCAAATTATAAATATTAACATCTGCTTGTGTAAACATACATGCATTACAATTTTTTTACTGAAGAGGCTGTTGCAATACCTCTTGCTATTTGACATCGAGTGTGTCGGCTGAAAAGGCTTTCATCCACTAGCCATGAAGGAAAGAGGAGTGAAAATGACTATTCCCCCTTCCTCTTCCCTTTATCCTGTAGCCATCAGCCGGGCTCCTCCTGATAGGCGGAAGATTTTGAGGAGGTTGAGCACACTACACTGCAACATCCATTCACCACGGACGCGATTGAGCCCGCGGAGTAAGAACCTGCAAAATCCGAGAACCTCCTTGTTATGGCCAAAGACTGCCTCTACCGTCTGCCCGCGCTTGGAATATATGTGTTTGCCCCGCTTGGTTCGGAGCTTGCGCTCCATTAGCTCGCGCTGCGTCAGCCCCTTGGGGATCCTGCCTCGTGGCGGGGGCTTCTCACGATCTCTTTTGCGCTGTTTCCAATCCTTGCTGGGAGAGATGATGAGTTCGGGACCCTCTTTTTCGATTTTCTTGATATCAAGGCCTTCGCGCCAATAACCGGCGTCTGTGGATGCCGTGTCGGGAGATTGCTCGATTCCTGCTGATTTCAGATTTTCACTGACCTGCTCGAGCATGAGCTCGAGCTGCTGGCTGTCATTGCAATGCTGAGTGACCTCGGCGGCGACAATGAACTGGTTCTCGTCAGTGACTGCCTGGCAGTTATAACCCTGGATCCAGCCTTTCCTGGTCTTCATGATCCGGCTGTCTGGATCAGTGACGTTGGCCTTTTCCTTGTTGCCCCGAGGTTCGGAGTCCAGGCTATCTTCCTCTGGCTCTTCAGCCTTCTCGGCCTCGAGCCTGGCTTTTGCCGCCTTGAGCCTCTCCCGTCTGGATTGAGGATCGGCCAGCTCAGGCGGCAGGAGATCGCCCCGATTGTCTTCGCCAAATTCTTTATTCTCTTTTTTGTCGACGCTTTCGGCTTCCTCGACTATGGACTCGACCTCTTCCCTGATCCTGTCCAGGCTACGATTGGATTCGAGAGCTGCGTTAGCCTTAGTCTTTGTTCCGTCGAGGTAGATGTTTTCCAGCTTGAGCAATCCTGATCCGTCTGCCAGACGAAGGGTTTCATCGAATACACTCTTGAAAAGCTCTTTATGTCGATTGCGGAAACGACAAATTGCAGAGTGATCAGGTATGATATTCCCGGTTAGCCACCGAAAAGCCACTTCTTCTTCACATGCTTTGGATATCTTTCTAGAAGAGCGAATGCCTTTGCTGTAAGCATAGACAAGTATCTTGAGCATTAGGTTAGGATCATATGGCGGCTTTCCCTCGTGAGAGTACTGCTCGTAAAATTTTGATAAATCAATATGCTCGACACATGAGTCGATAAAGCGAACAGAGTGGTCTCTAGAGATCCAGTCATCAATTGAAGGAGGCATTAGATAAGGCCTATTCCGCGTTCCTTTTATAAAGCATCTAGCCATTCTATTCTCCTGAATGCAGTGGTTGTTACATTTAAACTGCATTGGAGAATAGCATTAGAATGTATTTTTAGCAATAGTTAATCTATGAGTTTTGCAACAGCCTCAGAAGAAACACGGCATCTCATTTTGCATCTTCTCCTGCAATATTGAGTGGACCCAAATACTGGTCCCGATTTGAGGACTAAATAACGGCACACTGCTCTCAATTATTTGTTATCCGCAGTACTTGCTGAGCACTTGCTCCAGGTCCTCTTTACTCACCGGCTTGGCTAGATAGCCGTTCATCCCGGCCTCTAGAAACCTCTCCCGATCCCCCTCCATGGCGTGGGCGGTCATGGCGATTACAGGGATATCCCTTTTCGGGCCAAGTTCCCGGGAAAGGCGAATGGACTGCGTGGCCTCCAACCCGTCCATACGGGGCATGCTTATATCCATCAAGATGCAGTCAAATTCTTTTTCCTTTGGAAGGCTCGTCC
>CAYSPQ010000239.1:0-1397 GCA_964432965.1 uncultured Desulfohalobiaceae bacterium | reverse complement strand
CAGCTAAAAGGATGCGTATTGTTTCTCTCTCATCCCTGCCGTTATGCGCAGAACCGGTCTTTGCCTTCAACTTAAACATACTTGGGTGCAAGCTGATAGGTGCCGGAACCACCAAGAGGCCGGGCTCATTGCGGGCCTCGGGGTTGAAGGTCCAATCCCTCCAGGACCTTCTCCTTTTCCGACAGGTCACCCACGATCTTGCGCAGCGGCGGGGGGAGCTCCTTGAGCAGGGTGGGAACCGCCAGTATCTGGTGCTCTCTGGCCTGATCCGGATTCTGGGCCACGTCGATGACCTCCAGCTCGTATTGTCCCTGCAGGTGCTCCTCGCAGATCTTCTGAAGGTTTTGGATGGCCTGCCGGGAGCGAGAGGTGCTGCCGGTGATGAAGAGACGCAAATGGTAGGCGGCCCCGGGCTCCTCCCCTCCCTGGGACTCCGCGCTGATTGGGCGCACTGTATTATTTTTGCTGTTGCCCGGATAATCTTTTTTTCCTGATGTCATCTATTGCCGTCCTTCTGATCGGTTTTTTTCATTCCCCCGCGCAGCTGTCTGCGACTTCTTTCTCGTTGCCGGAATGCCCTTTCTTCCTCCTCGGCTTCACGAATGGTCCGCTCCAATTCTTCCTCCTCGCTCTGAAACTCGGCCTCGAGCTCCTTGAGCCTGGCCTCCTTGACCTGGCGCTTGCGCTCCAGCTCCCTTTTCCTGCGCTCGATTTCCTCCAAGCGCCGCTGGTGCTCCGCCTCTTCCTGGGCCTCCTGGGTATAGCGGGCTGTGCCGGTGATCAATCCGGCGGGCCCGGCATACACGTCCAAAAGGGAGATGCCGCTCTCGGTGAGCTGGAATTCCCGGAGCTGATGAGAATGCGACATGCCCCGCGCCTTGAGCACGTACAGAAGGCGGGTTCGCTCCCCGCCGCTCTCCATGTCCCGCAGCAGGAGCCAGGCATCCATCAGGGAGGAGATGTCCGTGTTCGTGGCCTCCTGGGGATTGCCCCCGGTGATTAGCTCGGTAGTAAGCGTAGTGATGCCGTGCGACTTGAGCAGATCTATGAGGCGGGTGAGCAGGTTCTTTACCTCTTCCGGGGTGCCTATCTGCAGCAGATTGCTCACCGGATCTATCACCACTGCTTCCGGAGGATTCTGCTCGATGATCTCCTTTACCACAAAGAAATGCTCCTCCAGCCCGTGGGTGGTCACACGTATCGTGTGAAAGCTCAGCCTGCCCTTGTCCTGCCATTGCTGCAGATCGATCCCTATGGATCGCATGTTGCGCATGATCTGCGAGCGGGACTCCTCGTAGGAGATGTACAGGACCTGTTCCCCGCGAGCGCAGGCAGCGTCCGCGAAGCTGGCGCTGATGCTGGACTTGCCCGTGCCCGCGGTGCCGGAGAGCAGGATG
>CAYSPQ010000238.1:0-3586 GCA_964432965.1 uncultured Desulfohalobiaceae bacterium | reverse complement strand
TTGTCTTAGCAGATGCGCCTGCTAAAAGTCTTTTTTGCAGGCGCATCGAACATCCGGAACTTAGCAAAAAGATGGATTTCTGGGAAGGAGTCTCGCAGGATAGTAGGACCCGGCAGAGAAGCCGGAAGCCAAGGATAAAACCAAAACAGCAGACCCGTGGGTCTGCTGTTTTGGTCAGTTATGGATAGGGAGGGTGTAATGCTAGCGCTTGGAGGCCAGCTCGCAGCATTCCAAGCGTTTCAGGGCTCGGGCCATTGCTGCCCTGGCCCTGGCGTGGTCTACCTCGTCGGTCTGCTCCCGCAGCCTCTGCTCCGCACGCTCCTTCGCCCTGCGCGCCCTTTCCGCATCTATCTCTTCCGCCCTTTCCGCGCTTTCCGCCAGGACGGAAACATGGTCCGAGGAAATCTCGGTGAATCCTCCGGAAACAAATATATAGGTATCCTTCCCGCCCTGGCGGTAATACAAAGCTCCTACGGCAAGGGCGGAGAGATAGGGAATGTGGTTCCTCATGACTCCGAAGCGCCCTGCCACTCCCGGAAGACCCACATATTCCACTTCTTCGCTCAAGACCTTGCTCTCAGGGGTGACGATCTCCAATTGAAGCTGTTGTTCAGCCATGTCTATATCCCAAATAATCTTTGGTTACATGTTCTGGGCCTTTTCCCTGGCCTCCTCGATGGTTCCCACCATGTAGAAGGCGCTCTCCGGCAAATCGTCGTGCTTGCCGTCCACGATCTCCTTGAAGCCCTTGATGGTATCCTCGGTCTTGACGTATTTGCCCGGCATACCGGTAAACTGTTCTGCCACGAAGAAGGGCTGGGACAGGAATCGCTGGATCTTGCGTGCCCTGGCCACGGTGAGCTTGTCCTCGTCCGAGAGTTCCTCCATGCCCAGGATGGCGATAATGTCCTGCAGATCCTTGTAGCGCTGTAGGATCTGCTGCACCTCGCGAGCGGTCTGGTAGTGATCCTCGCCCAGGATCGTGGGGTCGAGTATGCGGGAGGTGGAATCCAGGGGATCCACCGCGGGATAGATTCCCAGCTCGGCTATCTGCCGGGCCAGCACCAGAGTTCCGTCCAGGTGGGAGAACGTGGTCGCCGGGGCCGGGTCGGTCAGGTCGTCCGCAGGCACGTATATGGCCTGCACGGAAGTAATGGATCCCTTGTGAGTCGAGGTGATCCGTTCTTCCAGCTCACCCAGGTCAGTGCCCAGGGTGGGCTGATAGCCCACAGCCGAGGGCATGCGTCCCAACAGGGCGGAAACTTCCATGTTGGCCTGGGTAAAGCGAAAGATGTTGTCGATGAACAAGAGCACGTCCTCCCCTTCCTCGTCCCGGAAGTATTCCGCAACCGCCAAGGCGGTCAGGGCGACGCGGGCCCTGGCTCCGGGGGGCTCGTTCATCTGCCCGTAGACCAGGGCGGCATTGGGGAGAACGCCTGCCTCCTTCATTTCCAGATACAGGTCATTGCCCTCGCGGGTGCGCTCTCCCACGCCGGCAAACACGGACTTGCCGCCGTGCTGCTTGGCGATGTTGTTGATCATCTCCATGAGGATAACCGTCTTGCCCACTCCGGCTCCTCCGAAGAGGCCCATCTTGCCGCCCTTGGGGAAAGGAATCATCAGGTCGATAACCTTGACCCCGGTCTCCAGCAGTTTGACCTCGGTATCCTGATCGGTAAAGGAAGGAGCCGGACGGTGGATGGGATACATGATATCGCTCTGGATGGGGCCATAATCGTCCACCGGGCGACCCACAACGTTCTGGATACGCCCTAATGCCGAGGGCCCCACAGGGACTCGGATGGCGTCTCCCAAGTCCACCGCCTTCATTCCGCGCACCAGGCCGTCCGTGCTGTCCATGCCAACGCAGCGGACAACCCTGTCTCCCAGTTGCTGAGCCACTTCCACGATCAGGCGGTTTTCCGGCTCAACATCCGGATCCTCTATTCTAATGGCATTCATGATGCTGGGCAATTGACCCTCGGGGAACTCAATGTCCGCAATTGCCCCGATGACCTGTACTATCTGACCTGTGTTTTCGCTCATTACCGCCCCCTTTTTATCCTTTGAGTGCTTCCGCACCGCTTACTATGTCTAAAAGCTCGGAGGTGATCGCCGCCTGCCTGGCCTTGTTGTAGGTCAGGGTCAGATTGGAGATCATGTCGTCGCAATTGCGCGTAGCGTTGTCCATTGCGGTCATGCGGGCTGCGTGCTCGCTGGCCGAAGTATCGAGAAGTCCCCGGTAAATCTGGACCCGGACAAAACGAGGGAGCAGCTCGTCAAGCAATCCCTCCACCGAGGGCTCGTAGGTGTATTCCGCCTTTTTCCCGGTTGACTGCCCCCCGCCGCTCTGGGTCTCTTGTTGGGACTCCACGGGAAGTATCTGCAACTGCTGGGGCTCCTGCCTCATCATGCTCACAAAGCGGGAGTAGATCATGTGCACTTCGTCGAATTCTCTTTGCTGATAGGCGTGCATCACCTCGTTGGCCACCTGGTTGGCCAGGGAGAAATCGAAGGAGTCCATCACATCGGAATGGCTCTTGAACAGCTCATAAGGGGACTTGCCTATGTCCTTGGCTCCCCTTTTGCCCACGCAGATGAATCTGGCGTTCTGGCCCTGGCTTTTCTTGGCCCGGGCGAGCTGGGCTGCCGCATTGTACAAATTGGTGTTGAAAGCACCGCAAAGCCCTCTTTCCGATGTAATGAGGATGATCCCCACATTGCTTACCTGTTCCCTCTGCTCCAGCAAGGGGTGGGCAGAGGTGTCCACTCCCTGGGCCAAATCGCCCAGGATTTCGTAGAACTTTTCCGCATAGGGCCGGAATTGCTCTATCCGTCCCTGTGCCTTGCGCAACTTGGCAGACGCGACCATGTTCATGGCCCGAGTGATCTGCTTAGTCTTGCGAACTGAAGCGATCCTGTCCTTGATGTCTTTCAGCGAAGCCATGAATTATCCCCTTGTAGCGGCATTTATTCCTGGAATCCCTTCTTGAACTCCTCCAGAGCGCTGTTCAGCTTGCTCTCCAGATCATCGTCCAGGTCCTTCTTCTCCCTGATTTCGTCCAGCACGTCCTGCCTGGAGTTCTTCATGAAATCCAGGAACTCCTTCTCGAACTTGCGCACGCTGTCCTCGCTGATGTCGTCCATAAAGCCGCGGGATCCGGCAAAGAGGACGGCCACCTGATCCTGCACGGGCATGGGGTTGAACTCGTTCTGCTTGAGAAGCTCCATCATTCGCTTGCCGCGCTCCAGCTTGGCCAGGGTGGACTTGTCCAGGTCGGAGCCGAACTGGGCAAAAGCTGCCAGCTCCCTGTACTGGGCCAAGTCCAGGCGCAGGGTTCCGGCCACCTTCTTCATGGCCTTGGTCTGGGCGCTGCCACCCACCCTGGACACGGAAAGACCCACGTTTACCGCGGGACGGAATCCGGCGTTGAACAGGTCCGGCTCCAGATATATCTGTCCGTCGGTAATGGAAATCACATTGGTGGGAATATAAGCGGAAATGTCCCCGGCTTGGGTTTCGATGATGGGTAGCGCGGTAAGGGAGCCACCCCCGTTCTCGTCGTTGTACTTGGCCGCACGCTCC
>CAYSPQ010000237.1:0-3588 GCA_964432965.1 uncultured Desulfohalobiaceae bacterium | reverse complement strand
ACGATCAGGCGTCTGAAAAGTAAAGTCCACATTTCAATTTTTTGCAGATGCATCTGGTAAAGGCTCCGGTAGCACACAAAAAAGCGCCCCGGTTTTCCGGGGCGCTTTTTTGTGTGCAGCCACAAGGAAGGATTATCCCTGCCCTGCGCCTGTGGAGAAAAGGGCCTGTCCGCCGAGCTCACTACCCAGTTGCAGGGCCTGTTTGTTTACCTGCAGGTGCTTGGAGGGCATTCTCCTTTCCACTATCCCCTCCAGGGAATCCATTCGAACCAGTTCGGTGAGCGCCTGGAGGGCTCCCAGCATGCAGATGTTCAGCACCACAGGCATGCCCAGCTTCTCCTTTACCGAGCTGAGAAGGGGTAGATGAAATGTCCTGGCCTCGGCTTTCTTGTCAATGTGGACCAAGGAGTCGTCCGTGATCAGGATCCCCCCCGGTCTTATAATGTTGAAGAAGCTGTCGTAGGACTGCTGGGTAAGGCATATCAGGGTGTTGGGCTGGGTGACCTTGGGGAAGTGTATCTCCTGATCGGAGAGAATGACGTCGGAGCGGGATATGCCTCCCCGGGCGGCTGCTCCGTAGGATTGGGACTGTATCGCGTTCTGGCCCTCCATCAGGACCGCTGCTTCGGCAAGGATGATTGCGGCGGTTATTATTCCCTGGCCTCCCGATCCGGCCAGGACCAGCCTGTGTCTGGACATGCTCTAGCCCTTTTGCGCCCTGGAGGCGAGTTTGGCGTATTCCCGGCAGTATTCCGGGGCCTCCTCCTGTCGAAAGATGCCCCTCTCCAGCAACTCGGGATTGTCCTCCTTGGCCCGGGAGCCTATGCTCGTGGTGCTTTCCCGCAAGTGCTGAAGCATTTGGTTTGCCCCGCCCAATTCATTGCGCCTGCCGAAATGCGTGGGGCAGGGCGATAGAACTTCCACCACGGAAAAGCCGGGATGCTCCAGAGCCTGCTTTATGTGGGAAGTGAGCTCCCTGCAGTGATAGGAGGTACTCCTGGAGACAAAGGAGGCCCCGGCGGACAGGGAGAGGGAGACTATGTCGAAGTCCGGGTCGATTGTATGCAGGGGGGAGGTGGTGGAGCGGATTCCGGATCCGGAAAGGGGTGAGAACTGGCCCCCGGTCATGCCGTAAATGCGGTTGTTCATGACGATGGCGGTGATGTCGATGTTTCGCCTGCAGGCGTGAAGGAAGTGGTTCCCTCCGATGGCCAGGGCGTCTCCGTCTCCCATGGGAGTGATAACCGTCAGGTTGGGCCGGCTCATCTTGACTCCGGTGGCGAAGGCCAGGGCCCGGCCGTGCAGGGTGTGCAGGGAATGCACGTCTACGTATCCGGCAATGCGGGAGGAGCACCCGATTCCGGAAACCATGACCATTTCCTTGGGATTTAGCTGCAGCTCGTCCATGGCTCGGAGAAGGTTGTTCAACACGATGCCGTGACCGCAGCCCGGACACAGGATATGGGGTAAGAAGCGCTCCCGTACGTAGTCCTGCAAGGCCATTCTAAACCCCCCTGCCGTGGATCAGGCGCATGATGTTTCGCACATCGGTTGGGGTAATGAACTCACCGTCCACGCGATTGGCCAGATATACCTTCTGCGGCCTGTCCACTGCCTTTTTTACCTCGTGCACTATCTGACCCATGTTCAGCTCCACCACAAGTATGTATTGGGCGTGATCGCACTTGTTGCGTATTAGTTGCGAGGGGAAGGGCCAAAGGGTCTGCAGCTCCAGAAGACCCAGCTTTTCCCCTCGCCGTCTGCGGCTGGTTACCACGTGCAGGGCAGTCCTTGTGGAACAGCCGTAGGAAACAAGGATGGTGTGCGCGTCCTCCAGATAGTATTCCCTGTAGCGGATAATCTGATCCGCATTGTTGTCTATCTTGTCCATCAAGTGATGTATGAGCCCGTGGATAACCTTGGGATCTGTGGTGGGGAATCCCCACATATCGTGGTACAGCCCGGTCACATTGTAGCGGTGCTTGCCCCCGAAGTCGGATATGGGCAAGCGGCCGTCCTCGCGGGGCAAATAGGGATGATAGTCCACTCCTTCCGGAACCGAGGTGCGCAGCCTTTCCACAATAGGGATTTCGCCCTCCCGGGGAATCCGTACCGGTTCCCTGGTGTGACCGGTGATTTCGTCCAGGAGAAGCACCACCGGGGTGCGATAGGTCTCCGCCATGTTGAAGGCTTCCACGGTTATGGCGAACAGGTCCTGATGATTGGAAGCGGTCAGGGCGATTATGTTGTGATCCCCGTGAGTTCCCCATCTGGCCTGGTAGACATCTCCCTGGCTTCCGTGGGTGGGAAGCCCCGTGGAAGGGCCTCCGCGCTGAACATCCACGATAACGCAGGGGATTTCCGCCATTACCGCAAAGCCCAGTGCCTCCTGCATCAGGGAGAATCCGGGGCCGCTGGTGGCGGTCATCACCTTGTGTCCGGTCAGGGAGGCCCCGATGATAGCGCACAGGGAGGCTATCTCGTCCTCCATCTGGAGGAAGGTCCCTCCCAGGGCGGGCAATCTGGAAGCCATGTGTTCCATGATCTCCGAGGAAGGGGTGATGGGGTAACCGGCGTAGAAGTTCACCCCTGCATATAGAGCAGCATGAACACACACCTCGTTTCCCTGGATGAATTCAGTCCTTCGGCTCATCGTCTTGCTCCAGCTCCACCTCTATGGCCAGGTCGGGGCACATGCGCTCGCAGGTGCGACATCCAACGCAATCTACGGGTTTGGCGGAAATCGCTTTTTCCTCACTGTCCATCTCCAGCACCTGCTTGGGGCAAAACGTGGCGCATATGCCGCACCCCTTGCACCAGTCGCGGTGGATGCGATGTTCCTTCAGCTGCCTTTTGGCCATGGATAAGCTCCGGAACGGGATGAACCATTCGCGGCGGGGCGAGTATCTGTTGAAAGTATAGGGTGGGCGGTCATGAATAGAAGATCTAATCCACGATCTTGTTTACACGCGGTTGCCCAAGGGGCTGCCATGCAGATATTTTTCTAGTGTAGAGGCGAAGGGCGGAGAAGGTCAAGGCGATAAGCCCCAAGCTCAAGACGGCGCTGGAGGCATTGGGGCTACCCAGGAAATCCATCCATCGACCCAGGAGAACTCCGACTATAAGGGCAGCCAGGGGCAGCAGATAGAGAAGCAAAGGAATTCTCAGGGTTCCTTGCGGAGAAAAGGTCACCTGGACTACTTGGCCCGGGCGGGCTCCCACCTGGTTCATGGCCTCAAGAACCATGTGGCTCGAACCAAAGGGGACGCAGAGCCCGTAATTCTGGCACTCGCTGCAGCGCTCCCGCCTGGGGATCTTTACCTTTGCCCTGTTTCCCGGAAGCTGATGGATGAGCTCCCCGGTTTCCGGGGCGGAAGCGGACCTCATGGTGAAATTCCTTGTTTCGGGTTCCAACGTGCCTTATCCTTTTAAAGCCCTTGCATTATACCGCCTGCCGGATTCAGGAACAAGCTTTTTCCAGGTGGGGGTAATTTTTGGGTTCTTCAGGTCATTTCTCCGAGCCGCATTCCTTGACTACTTCATCAGTGGAAGTTAAGCGAGACTTTTACCTTGTCGGGAATTTCACAG
>CAYSPQ010000236.1:0-3589 GCA_964432965.1 uncultured Desulfohalobiaceae bacterium | reverse complement strand
CTTGCACTTGGAATTTTTGAACGCCCTGTCTGATAAGGACTTTTTCAACAGCCTGTTAAGGCTATCCTAGTAGCAAGCAGTCAGCAACCAGGTAGCCGGGCTTTTTCCGGGTGTTCGCCAGTACATTCCTTAAACCGACCACAAACCGGGCATAAGCCTCTGATGCTGCAGGCACCTCCTCGGAGAATGCCCTTGCCATGGCCCTGGCCCTTTGCAGCAAGTGCTCTGCCGGTGACCCGCGCCAAATAAGCCAGACTATGCAGGAGTATGCTGTTTCCGGTAGGTATGGCCCCTTCCCGGAGCTCCTTGGGCCTGATCCCGGAGATGCGCTGCTCTAACTCGCTGAAACACCAGATTGCGCACATGCTGCAAGGACATGGACTGGTTTCCCCCTGCCATAGGATTCCCATCCGGAACACCCAGATCTTCCTTATTGGATTTAAATTCCGGATATAGACAGTATTAATAATCATATTTATTTTTGACAAGTGAGATGGGCAAATGCTGCAATAAAAAAAAGAGCCAGGGGAGCATAGTCAGCGTTTCAAAAGCTCTGCGGCAGGAATGATTTTTTGGGAGCAGCATTGGGGAAAAGACCGCGGTATAAAGAAAGCACGCGTTAAAAGATGCCACTGCAATAGATTAAAAACCAGGTAATGGCTTTTAATTAAGCTGCTTTAATTCTTTGATTTTTCTGTTTGCCCCGATGCGCATGCAAAAAAGACTTTTTGCAGGCGCATCTTGAAAAGGACGGATCAGATCCCATTGAGGTCAAAAATAGTGGTTCTGTTCAGCCGAGCAAAGGCGCTGACAGGATCTAGAAAGTGAAGCACACGACAGTCAGGTGGCTTTTCAGAGTAAGGGCATGACTATCTGGAACATTGACAGCAATCCTATGGACAAGGAGGTATCCACTAATGTTTCTGGAAACGGTCAAATCCGAAGGGTTGTCCCATTTCTCCTATGTTGTCGGTGACGGCGGATATGCCGCTGTAATCGATCCAAGGCGCGACTGCCGCGTCTATCTGGATATCGCCTACAGGAACGGCGCACAGATTCAGTATATCTTCGAAACGCATCGCAACGAGGACTACGTCATCGGCTCACAGGAGCTTGCCCGGATGACGGGAGCCGAAATCTATCACGGCAAAGATCTGCCCTTTGCTTACGGCCGGACTGCGGAGGAGGGGGATATATTCGAGTTCGGCCAGGGTCGGCTCAAGGTTCTGAAAACCCCCGGTCACACCTACGAGAGCATTTCCCTCGTGCTCTACGACACCGGGTCCGGGGACACCCCTATCGGGGTGTTCACTGGCGACGCCCTGTTCATCGGAGACGTGGGCCGCACCGACTTTTTCCCGGACCGGCTCGAGGAAACTGCGGCCCTCCTCTATGAGAGCATCTTCGACAAGCTCCTGCCGCTCGGGGATCAGGTGATCCTCTATCCAGCGCACGGCGCCGGGTCCGTCTGCGGTGCGGGCATGGCGAACAGGGATTTCTCGACTCTAGGTTTTGAGCGCCACAACAATCAGGCCCTGCAATTCGAAAGTAAACAGGACTTCATCCGGGCCAAGATCACGGAGAGACACCCCAAGCCGTCCTATTTCGCCAAAATGGAGGAGCTCAATCTCAAGGGTGCCCCGCCTGTAGAGCCGATCTATCCCCCGAAACCATTTCATGCTGAGGAGTTCGAAAAAGCAATGCAGGAGGGAATGGTGGCTGTGGACACCCGGAGCCCCGAGGCCTTCGCCGGGGCCTACATCCCGGGAAGTGTGGCCATTCCTCTGGATATGCTGCCGGTCTACGCCGGATGGTTTCTGCCTTATAATACCGACATCGGCTTGATCGTTGATTCCTATCAGGACCTTGACCCAGCGCTGCGGCATCTTGCCCGGACAGGTTACGACCGCATGGTGGGCTATCTGGAGCAAGGATTGCACGATTGGGAGATCCAGGGAAAGTACTACGAGACTATTCCGGCTATTTATGCTGGGGAGATCCAGAGGCGGATAAGGGAGGAGGAGAGATTCACCCTGCTGGACGTGAGGACCCGGAATGAATTCGAGGCTGGGCATTTGCCCAACGCCCTGCATATTTTCCTGGGCGAGCTTCCGGACAAGTTGGAGGAAATCGGCCCCGATCGCCCTATCACCACCTTTTGCGGCAGCGGAAAGCGGGCCATAATAGCCGCCTCTCTGCTGAAAAAGCACGGGTTTGCCAATGTAGAGGATTGCCTCGGATCCATACAGGCGTGTGCCCGGGGCGTGTGCGAGATCATCAGAGAATAGGCAGTTAGATGCCTATTTCCCGGAAGATGATCGCCCTGTCCAGGTGATGATGGCCAGCTGCCTTTAAAGAACCGCGCCCATGGCCCGGAATGAAGCGACGCGGAAGACCGCAGATTGGAATCATTCCTTGAAGTCAAAAACTCCCTTTGCTTGGGCACACATTCTCCCCCAGGAGGATCTTGTGGACGTTGTGGATCAGGCGCTTCAGGATTGACACCCACGGGAGCTGGCTTGTGACAAGGATGAAACACCCTTTTCTTTACTCTTGAGCCGAAAGCTAAATATGGTGAAAGGATCTTTGTTAATATCCCTTTACCCTGTGGCAATCATTGGGATACAATATAAAATAGTATCCTGACGCTCCTTCCCTTTCGCGGATCTGTGCACATGGAACGAGCATGGGAACCGGGAAAATGATAAACAAAACCATGCTGGCCGGCGAAATATCGGGGCATAAACTATCCTGTCCGACCTAGGCCTGCAGAGGAGGAGCTCACCCACCGCGTTGACCGGGCACCGTCCGCAGAGGCTCCCTCAATATACATACCCTTGAGGCGAGCTTGAGCCGGCGGAGCAATTTCACTGTTTAACACGCACCAATCCCGTTCTCCCGTTTGGATGGTTTTCGGGGTGCGTTAACCATTGCCAAGGAGGCCCACTATGAAGGTATGGATCGATTATGAGCTCTGCATGGGTGACAAAAACTGCAACAAGGTCTGCCCAGAAGTCTTCCAGTATGACGAGGATCAGCTTATATCCACGGTGCTCGTGGACGAAGTCCCGGAACACCTGAAGGACAGGGTTCGCCAGGCCGCCAGTGAGTGCGCCCCGGAAGCGATCAAGATCGAGGAATAGCCCGGGGAAATAATACCTCATTGCTAACGGTCCGGGTTACAGTCTGCTTGGCCACCTCCTGAGGGCTTTTAGGGCTTTTGCCCGGACCAAGATTGTTGTCACCTCCTCCAATCTTTTACTAATTACAGTAACTCGGAACAAAGATTTAATTCGGGAACCCTTTAAGGCGATCATTTCATTGTTGCCGCTTCACCAATCTGAAGTAGATCCCGCCACTATGCAACAATTCCTCGTGGGTGCCAGACTCCACTAACCTTCCATAATCACGATGTACATGGCGTATAATGTCAGTGTGGAGGGATCGATGCGGAAGGCGGTCACGTCGTCCACGGTCCACTTGATGACCCTGGGAATGAGGAGCTGGAGAATATTGACCACCACGAGGCAGGCCAAGCCGAAAAGTATGATCCCTTTGTGCTCTCGGAAATAGGGCTTGAGCAGGGAAA
>CAYSPQ010000235.1:0-3608 GCA_964432965.1 uncultured Desulfohalobiaceae bacterium | reverse complement strand
ACATCTCCTGGCCCGTATCTATCTAGAGGCCGGGGAGGACCCTGAGCTTGTAGAATCCCTGGCTCGCAAGAGCTATAGCCTGCGGCCAGGTCACAAGGAGAACCTGCAACTGCTGGAGGAGATGCTGATCGCCAATGGCAAGAAGGAAAACCTAAACAGCCTTCGGGCAGGCTCACTCCAGCTCGGACCCCCCTATTCCGGTTTCAGGACAATGCGATAGGCCCTGTCCCAGCGGAAGCACCGCTTTGCTGCCTCCAACATGCCGCTGTTTTCCAGGCCGGCAACCCGCTCCGCGGTTTTTTTCTTGTAATCCAGGGGAAGGCCATAGGCCAGCATCTCCGAAGTTTCTGCGCTGCGGCTCATCAAGGGCTGTCTTTGCCTGTAGTAGTCCGCCCGATATATGTTCTTTGCCCTTCGCAATTCTTCAGCCTCCACTCCGTTGTGGGCCAAGTGCTCTACAATGTGGCGAAAGCCCTCCTCTGCCTGCTCAATCTTTTCCGGATAAGTTCCGATATAAAATCCCAAAAAACCACAATTCGGGGCTGCCCAAAACAGAGGAGCCACTGCGTAACCCAGCCCCTGCCTGTCCCGAAGCTCCCGGAAGAGAATCCCGCCCTGACCGGAGAGCACCCTGCTCCAGAGGGACATCTGCGGATAGACCTCGCTAAAGAGCCCGGACACGGGGAAGGCGATCAGAACGTGGGCCTGTCTCCTTTGGCTTAGACCCAGCGTAAGATCCTTTCGCTCATTCCATTCCGGCTCCAGATACTCCACATTTGAAGGGAGCTGGCTAATTTCTGCCCAGTTTCGGGCCCACTGCTCAATCGCGGAAAAGTCCCCGTTGCCGCAGACACTCAGCACCCACGGCTGACAGCGCTGTCTTTGCCAGAAGGAACGCAGGCTGCTCGAGTCGAACTCTTCCAACTCCTCGGGCAGACCCAAATGATAGAAGCCGTAGGGATGGTTCTGAAACAGGAAAGGGAACACCTCCCGGGAGAGATAGCCCATGGGTTGATCCGAACGCTGGGCGATCACCGCCTTGGTCTCCTCCACCACCCGGGCTGTCTCCTCTTGGGGGAAGCTAGCCTCCGTAAGGATCTCCTGCAGGAGACGGAAAACATCTGTCTGAAACTCGGAGGGGAACTTGGCGGTAAGAGCGAACTGGTCCCTACCGGCAACCGCGTCCATCCTGGCTGCCCTTTCGGAGAGCATTTCCCGGATCCTGGAGTAGCCAAGTCCATATGTGCCCCGCAAAAGGGTCTCGGCGGTCAAATGTGCCAAACCCTGCTCTTGCGGGGAGAGCAGAAGATCGCCTCCCGGCCAGGTCATATCCACTGCCAGATAGGGCAGGGTGGTATCCGGGATCAGAACCAGCCGGCACCCGTTGTCCAGGTCCAGAACTCGAGTTTCACCCTTTTCCGCCGCGGCAGCCGGAACAATCGCGGCCTTCTCGGTCTTGCCGCAGACCAGCTCGTTATGAAGCCCAAAGCAGGAATCAGCGCTCTCCTGCGGAACCAAAACCTCCAGGCAAGCATTTTCCGGCACCAGATAGGAATCGATAACCTCTTTCAGATCCTTTTTTCTCAAGCGCCGCAGGGAGTAGAGGTACTGCTCACTAGCCGCAACACTGCCTTCAAAGAACTGAAAATACCCCCACTTGGAGGCCAGCCCGGTCAATGTCTCCTGGGTCTGAAAAAGCCCGTCCTCGATATTCAGCTTGGCCCTGCTCATTTCTTCTTCCTGGAACTTGCCCGGAGTTAGCTCCATGAGTTCCCGGTAACAGCGCCTTAAAAATTCCTCCACCCGATCCTGATGCATGTGGGCCTGGACCATCAGCATGCCCGCATGGCGAAAGATGAGGGGAGATACGACAATATCCTCCACCAGAGAAGTTTCGTACTGAAAAATCCGATAAAGCCTGGAGCTTTCGTCTCCGCCCAGCAAATAGGCCAGGACCTCCAGATCTGGCTGGCTTCCGGAGGCCAAGCCGGGTGTGGCAAAGCCGAGCCCCACATAGGCCCTGTTCCAGGACGTGGGCAAAATGTCCACTAAAGGGCCGGAACCGCCGCTCGGGGCCGGTCTTCCTGGTTCTGCCTTCAGGACATTGTCATTATAGTATTGCCGGAAGCGAAGTTGGGCTTCCTCCACGACCCTGTCCGACTCCACCTCGCCGCACACCACCAGAAGCATGGACTGGGGCTGGTAGAGACGCCGCACATAGCGCAGGACATCATCCCGGGATATGGCCGCAATCGTTTCCCTGTCTCCCCCGATAGGTCGAGAGTAGGTGGTATCCGGCCAAACCAGCCCCTGCATCCGCTCGAAAAGCACCCGTGATGGATTGTCCTCGTTGCGGGCTAACTCGGAAAGGACCACATCCTTTTCCGTCTGAAGATGGGAGTCGTCCCATTGGGGTCGAAAACAAAGATTTCTCAAAGTCTCGATTCCTTGGAGCCAGGAATCGGAAGGCAGGTCTATCATGTACACCGTATAGTCGAAGCCTGTGGCAGCATTTATTCTGCCTCCCAAAGCCTCTATCCTGTCCGCTTCCTCCGAGCCCTTAAAGGCCATATGCTCTAGAAGGTGGCTTATGCCCGCCTCGCTGTCATGCTCCATGGCGGAACCAGCCCGCACGTACAATCGCATCACCGCCAAAGGAAAACGCCGGTCCTCCTGCACCAGGATCTGTAAGCCGTTCTCCAGTCGCCATAATCGGGGGATACCTTCCTTTCCAGCCTCGCTCATCATGGACTGCTCCGCATGGTTATCATGTTTGACCGTAACCGCACCAGCTTCTAGAATAAACTAAGTTTACATAGGAGATGGAGCCGGGCACATGGAAACGAAATGTTGAAGGGGCCTGTTTGAGCCACAAGTTCACCGCGTTAAATCCATCCTCCCGCAAGAACAGGATGCCGACCCCTGGCCTTACTCTTCCTTCGACAGGCTAAATAAAGCACCCGGGGGAAACAAGTCCTAACCCCGACTTTCGAGTGGATATGTCCGAGTCTCTCGCCCGTATACTGGATAAGGCATCCGGAATAATATTGGACAAGCCCTTGCCCTTGAGGCTAACCCTTGTTTGTCTTCTGTCCGGGGGACACCTTTTACTGGAGGACGAGCCAGGCACGGGCAAGACCACTTTGGCCCGAGCCATGGCTGTTCTATTGGGGCTTCAGTTTCAGCGGATTCAGTGCACCAACGACATGCTGCCCGGGGACATACTGGGAGTTTCCGTGTTCGAGAAGGGATCAGACCGCTTCGTCTTCCATCCAGGTCCCATCTTCTCCCAGTTTGTGCTCCTGGACGAGATCAATCGCGCCACCCCCAAAACGCAAAGTGGATTGATGCAGGCAATGTCCGAAGGACAGGTAAGCCTGGACAGGCAAACACATCCCTTGCCCAGCCCCTTTTTCTCCATTGCCACGCAAAATCCCAAGGATTACGCTGGCACTTATCCCCTTCCCCAGTCGCAGCTGGATCGATTCCTGATGCGGATCAATCTGGGGCTGCCCTCTCCCAGAGCGGAAATGGAGTTGCTGCGGGGCAGGGACCGGGCTGAGTTGTTAGCGGAGACGGATCCCGTGCTCGGCCCGGAAGAGATAAAT
>CAYSPQ010000234.1:3230-3612 GCA_964432965.1 uncultured Desulfohalobiaceae bacterium | reverse complement strand
AATCATATCCGTGAAAAACCGTATCATAATGCGCAGGGAACTGCATGCTGCCGGAATAGTCCATCACCAGCACCACATTGCTGTCCACCCCGATCTCGGCGATGGGGGGTATATGCTCGTATTCGGCCATGGAGTCGGCTGTCGCCCAGGAGGGGAAGATCAGGGCAGCCAGGAACAGCACCGCGACAAGCTTTAGTTTTTTGCGCCATTCACACATTAGACCTCTCCATTTCCGTCTTCAAGTTGATGAGCACCGTCTCTGTTCCTTCCTCTCCCTCCTTCTGCAGGAGATAGACTCGCTGCACCGGGTCCAGGGAGGCTTCCCTGCCCTGCTCGTCTACGATCTCCAGCTTGTCGTAGGCAACAGGCTCGTGCTCGCGGA